>JBBQMQ010000422.1:0-4231 GCA_038329115.1 Bacteroidales bacterium | reverse complement strand
TTTCACCTATGGGTGCTAATACCGTATTTAAACCAATCGGAGACATTGTGATTACAAAGACTTATCAGTTTGCAATATACAACAGATGGGGTCAAATGGTGTTTGAAACTTCTGATATCAATAAGGGATGGGATGGAAAATATAATGGAGAATACGTTCCATTTGTAGCTTATATTTATTATCTTTTGATTGACAATGGCTTGGAAGAACCTTTTGAAAAAATAGGTACAGTAACTGTTATCCAATAACCGAAATAATTAAAATAGTTTATATCGGATTCACTTTATTTAATCGGTCTTCAGAATATAAAAATATAAAGAGTCGTTTTGCAACGACTCTTTTTTTGTAAATTGGAATTCAACTACTCCATTGTATTGAATATAAAATTTGATTATTGTTCGTTAATTATTAATTATCAGAGAATTAAACACTTGCTAGTCATGTTGTTCAATTACAATCATCCATAATACTGAGGTTGCTTTATGGGACTAACCAAAGGACTTAAGACAAAGTAAAATTGTTTGGGAATAGTTATAAAATGCAAAAAATATTTTTTTCAGGCAACCAATATAAAAAATCGTTGTCTCTGTTGTAACTTCTAATTAATATTTAATCATCAAATTATTTACTATGAAAAAAATATTTTATATAGCATTAACCGTTTTGTTTTTTACTTTTATACAGTTGAATGTAAAAGGACAATGTACTGTTACTGCATTAATTGATACTGTTTCTTGGAATACGCCCAAGCACATCTGTTTAGGTGATTCAGTCGATTTGAATTCTAGAGGTACATGTGGTTTCCTTATGAATAATAATTTTAATAATTCGCAATTAGGAACCGGATGGCAGACAAATATTACAGCTTTGTGGTCAAATCCTTGTCCTCCAACCACTTTACCTGCTCAAGGTGTGGCTTTATGGTTTGGAACAAATATATTCCCCCGCGAATTAATTACAGTTGGTTATGATATGTCTCTTCCTGGTTGTGCTATTGATTGGGATATGAAATATGGTGCTAATCAGAACTCTTTAAATTGTGAATCTCCGGATTTACCAACTGAAGGTGTTCATTTAATGTACTCAGTAAATAATGGGACAACATGGACACAATTTACAGGAACTGACCAGGCGCCTGCCGGAGTTTTTGGTACACCCGGATATGTTAATGGAACTGGAGGTTATTGGACACCTACAAGTAACGCTGCAACGGGTCCGTATTATTTATGGCATCATTATCGAAACGCAATTCCTGCTGCTGCAATTTCTGCCAATACAAAAATAAGATGGTATCAGGATCTTGCAAGTGGCAATAATTTTGATCATTGGGGTATTGATAACGTGCAAATATCTTGTCCTGCCTATGCTTATGTTGAATGGAGCTATAATGGAGTTGTTTCTTCTTATGCATACAATCCTACACCCGTTCGTCCAACTACTGTCGGAACACATTTATATATAGTTACAGTTATTGATTTGTTCAGTGGTGCTGCTGCTTCCGATACAATTACAGTTATTGTTCACAATCCTATCCTAACGGTTAATACAACATCTAATACTTCAATTTGTATGTATCCCTTCGCCCATGAGCATCTTGCTTGAATGATTTTCTATTCTGATCTTTGCCAAAAAAAAGTCATGAATAAGAACAGTCAATATAAAGAGGAGATGCGGCAACATTATCAGCAATGGAATAAAAGCAATGTAAGCCAGAACGAGTATGCAGAAATGCATCAACTAAAAATCCATACATTTAGATACTGGATTCAAAAATTCAATAATGAACGACATCTATCAACGGGTTTTATAGCTATTGATACACTTATTCCAACAGAAATCAATATTCGCTATCCCAATGGTGTTGAATTAGCAATGCCAGCACTAACATCTACCAAGTTAATCAGAGAACTTATACAATATGGTAAGTTATGTTCTCAATAACATCGGCTCGTTATTATTTGCACAGAGAATCCACTGATATGCGTAAGAGTTTTGATGGTTTATGCGGGCTTGTAGCCAGAGAACTCGGAGAAAATCCGATGAGCGGTGATGTTTTCCTATTTATCAACAAGCCTCGCAATCGAATAAAACTACTTCGCTGGGAGACGGGAGGATTTGTTTTGTTTTATAAACGTTTGGAAAAAGGTAATTTTGAATTGCCAGTAGTAGAAAATAATGATAAAAAGATCACTTTAGACTATGGGCAGTTGGCTATGTTAATTACTGGTATTTCCATGAGAAATGCAAAAAAAATAACAAGATTTTACAACCAAAATTATGTGGATAAATAACCTAAAACAAATTAGTTAGCTTCATATTTTCTTTGTATTTTTGTTACATGATACAGCAAGAAACTATCACGATAAGCATACAAGAATACAACGAAATGAGATCAGTAATTTCTGATTTAAAATTCAGACTTTCTGAATTGAATCGTCTTATTTTTGGAGCTAAAAGTGAACGTTTTATCGCAACAGATCCTGAACAAATCAGTCTTTTTGACATACCCGCTGAAGAAAAGGTTGAAAAACAAAAAGAACTAATTTCCTATACTCGCAACAAAAAAGAAGATAAAAAACAAGCTTTGCGTTTAGAGTTACCGGCACATCTTCCACGTAAAGTGGAAGTTATAGAACCAGAAAACCTCCCTGAAAATGCAAAGAAAATAGGTGAATGCATTACAGAAAACTTAGAATACGAACCTGCTAATTTATATGTTCGTTGCATAGTACGTCCTAAATATATCGTATCCAGTACGGATGAAAAAACCGAAATTGTAATTGCAGAACTCCCATCTTTACCCATTCCAAAAGGTAATGCTGGAGCAAGCTTAATAGCTCAAATACTGATATCTAAATTCGTAGATCATTTGCCTTTTTATCGCCAGATACAAATGTTTAAAAGACAAAATGTAACAATAGCAGAATCCACCATAAACGGATGGTTTAATGCTGGCTGCAAGCTCTTAGAACCACTCTATCAAACCTTAAAACATGAATTATTATTAACCAATTATCTGATGGCCGACGAAACGCCAATATCGGTACTGACAAAAGATAAGCCAGGAGCCACACATAAAGGCTATCACTGGGTATATTACGATCCGATAAAAAAATTGGTATTGTTTGATTATCGAAAAACCCGATCACGGGAAGGACCCAACGAAATACTTGAAAACTTTAACGGACATCTTCAGACAGATGGTTATAACGCATATACAAATTTAAATATGCAGGCAAATATCATTCTATTGGCTTGTTTGGCTCATGCCAGGCGTAAGTTTGAGCATGCAAAAGACAATGACTACGACCGTGCAACACATGCATTGAAGCTGATACAATCGCTTTACGAAATTGAGCATGAAGCTCGGGTGAATGAATTGAATTATGAGCAGATAAAAAATATTCGTCAAGAAAAGGCTTTCCCTATACTTTTGGATATGGAAACCTGGCTCAAACTGGAAATATATAATATCCTACCACAAAGTGCGATTGGGAAAGCTTTTTCCTACACCTTAAATATGTGGGAACGTTTAAAACGATACATAGATGATGGAAGATTCCAGATTGACAACAATCTTATCGAGAATAGCATCAGACCCGTTGCATTAGGTCGCAAAAACTATTTGTTTGCAGGCTCACATGATGCAGCCCAACAAGCGGCAATGATGTATTCACTGGTAGCAACCTGCAAAATAAATGGTATCGAACCATATAATTGGATTAAAAATACATTATCACAAATATCTGATTATCCAGCAAACAATCTTCAAAAACTTTTACCTATCTCAGCTTAAATAATCCTCGGCTCTGTTATAATCTTTGGTGTAGTTTACCGAAGGGATACATTTGTATTGGCGATACTGCTGTATTATCAGCTAGTGGAGCCGGTCTTTCCAATTATCAATGGAATACGATTCCGGTTACAAATAATGATACGTTAATTGTAAATCCTATAACTACAAGTGTTTATTTTGTTCAGGCACAGGATAATATCGGATGTAAAGCCAAAGATACTGTAGTGGTAACTGTAAATCCCTTACCTGTAATAATTACCACCAGCGATACTGTTTGTATTGGTGATACAGCAACCCTTATCGTCAACTCCGGAACCGGAGATACTTATTTGTGGGGGATTAACAACGAAACCACGCCTTCAATTCAGGTAAATCCTGTGATCACAACAGATTATCCTGTAAAAGTTACTACTGCTTTTGGTTGCGTCGATAGCT
>JBBQMQ010000421.1:0-4239 GCA_038329115.1 Bacteroidales bacterium | reverse complement strand
TATTTGCAAATGAAAGAACTGAGTGGAATGGAAAAAGTTCGTGTGTTACTGGCTCGCGCACTATTTGGCAAACCGGATAATTTATTGCTTGATGAGCCGACAAATGATCTTGATGTGGACACCGTGATGTGGCTCGAAAATTATTTGGCAAACTATGAAAATACGGTGTTAGTTGTTTCGCACGACCGTCACTTCCTCGATGCTGTGAGCACGCATACCGTGGATATTGATTTTGGAAAAGTGCAGCTATTTGCCGGAAACTATTCGTTCTGGTACGAATCAAGCCAGCTGGCGCTCCGTCAGCAGCAAAACCAGAACAAGAAAGCAGACGAAAAACGGAAAGAGTTGGAAGAATTTATTCGCCGTTTTAGTGCCAATGTGGCAAAATCTAAACAGGCAACCAGCCGTAAAAAAATGCTTGAAAAACTGAACGTGGAAGAAATTCAACCTTCGACCCGAAAGTATCCCGGAATTATTTTTACGCCCGACCGCGATCCGGGAAATATGGTACTGGAAATTGCCGGATTGGAAAAAACACTCGAAGATGGAACGGTTCTGTTCAAGGATGTGAATTTCAATGTAGAGAAAAATGACAAAATTATCTTTCTGTCTCGTGACCCCAGAGCAATGACGGCCTTTTTTGAAATTATTCAGGAACATGATAAAGCACACAAAGGAACTTTCAATTGGGGAATTACAATAACGCATGCTTATCTCCCACTCGATAACTCCGAATTCTTCAATACCGACTTAAAACTGGTTGACTGGCTCGGACAGTTTTCTGAAGACACCACCGAAGCTTTTATCCGTGGTTATTTAGGGAAAATGCTTTTTGCAGGCGAAGAAATTTATAAAAGAGCAAGTGTGTTATCGGGAGGTGAAAAAATGCGCTGTATGATTTCACGCATGATGCTTCGCAACGCTAACGTCATGGTGCTCGATTCTCCGGCCAACCACCTCGATCTGGAATCCATTCAGGCATTCAACAATACGCTGGTGAATTTCAAAGGAAATGTGTTGATGTCATCGCATGACCGTGAATTTATTCAAACGGTTTGTAACCGCATTATTGAACTCACTCCACGCGGCATTATCGACAAACAAATGGATTACGACGATTACGTAACTTCCGAAGATATTAAAGTCATCCGCGAAAGAATGTACAAATAACGCTTAATTCTAAAAAAGTCCGGAAAGAAAACTTTCCGGACTTTTTTAGTCAAATAGGCACTTATTTCAAACGGAATGCAATTGGCATAGTGTACCTCACCGCTACGGAGACACCATTTTGTTTGGCCGGTATAAATCTCGGCAATGCTTTTACAATTCGGATGGCTTCTTTATCGCAGGATGGATCGAGACTTCTCAAAATTTTCACATCTGAAATAGAGCCATCTACGCCAACCACAAACCCGACAATAACTACACCTTCAATTCCATTTTCCTGAGCTATCTTCGGATAAGCAATATTTTGTCCAAGATATTTAATTAACGCGGCATCACCACCGGGAAATTGCGGCATTTGTTCTACAACATCCCACACTTTTTCTGATGAATCCTGAGTTACCACTTCTTTCACATCAGCAATATCGATCTTTCCAACATTCGCACTTCCTCTAACATCAGCTACTGATACAGAAATATTTGAATTTGAAAGTTCATACTGGCTTTTCATTTCCTCTCCAACCACTTCTTCATCTTTTTTTATTACCGGGGCTGAGAATTTTAGACTCTTACCTATAGCTTTATTGGAAACGCCTTGTGGAAGTGGAAGCGGTTGTTTTACCGTAACAAGTTTTTTGTCTTTATCAACTTTGAAATTTTCATCAATCGCAATAAATGAAGTGTACTGAGTCATCAAACCGTATTTCAATCCAAGTTGCAGGATTTCATTTTTCAGATAATCATCCATTGGCGGACGGTAATACTCGCTGCTCGAATTGTAATAATCCAACGTTTTTATGCGTTCGCGAGCCCACAAATATCGAATGGCGCTGAATGCCGGATTAGGTTTAATGGTAGAGAAATCGAATGATTTTGTGTAAGTTCCTTTCCCCGTATTTCCGCTTAATGTAACCGTTCCTGCATGAGTTCCACGGTATTTTCCGAAAATGATAATCGGGCGTTCGGCAAGCATATCCGGAATGGAACCCGGTTCGATATCATACGTTTCCAAAGTACCGTAATCGGTTTTTATTCCACTCAGTACCGGTGTATTGATATAATTTCTGAATTTTTGAGCTTGTACATCAGCATTTGCAGCCTTATCAACAATCATAGGTTCGCCATTACCCATAAAAGCCAGGCCTTCAAGCAAATGTCGGTTCACGCTGCTGCCAATTCCAAAACAGAAGAAATTACTTTGGTTATTATGATTGCGTACCATTTCAAAAGCTTCCTTTTCAACATCCACATAACCATCGGTAACCAAAACTGTAGAACGTGACACATTGGAATTTTCACGTGGAATTTTGTAAGCACGTTTCAGTGCAGCCAGTAATTCGGTGCCACCGCCGCCTCGTTCACTATCGATTAATTTCAATGCCCTGTTTACATTCTCCTCATTGGCTTCCACGCATCGGTCGCTCAGCAAGCCGGTTTGCCCTGCAAACAGAACCACGTTGAATTTGTCTGTGGGTTTCAAATTGAGAATCAGATTCCGCAGCAATTTTTTTGAAACACTGATAGGGAATCCGCTCATCGAACCCGATACATCCATGATAAAAATATACTCGCGGGGCGGAATTTCTTCTTCCGTAACACGTTTTGGCGGTTGTATCATCATGAGGAAAAAGTTTTCATCCCCGTTTTCGAAAAGCATTACACCCGTTTCAATCTTATTTCCCTGAAGTGAATAATTCAAAATCATGTCGCGATTGCCACCGTTGCTTTCACCCGGCTCCAGTTTGACAATGGCAGTATTCAAATCAGGATGCGAAATTTTCATTTTGTGGGTGTCACACGTTACATCCTGAATCGGGATACCTGAATTTATTTTCATTTCAAAACCGAATTTATATGCCGGCATTTCACCTGCGCGTGTGTAAGGCGCACTCACAAACTCATCGCCCGAACCGGATTCCGATTTTGTTTTATTGGAATAACGCGGACCCACCACGGTTGGGTACACAAACGAATAAACTCCGTTTTCCGGAACCAACAATTCGGTGTATTTCAATTCCACCACAATCGTATCGTTCACAGCTATGTTGGCCACGTTCATGGTAAACACGTTCGGACGGTTTTGTTCGAGCAACGAAACGCGGTTGCCATTCTTTTTGGCATTTTCGTAATCTTTGCGGGCTTTATTTTTCTCGCTTATTTTGGCGGTAATCTTGCGCTGCCCGATAGTCATCTGCATGGCATACACCGCCGCTTTTGTCGACAACGGAAACGTGTAAATAGCTTCCAGTGTATTTTTACCACTGTTCACATATTTTTGGCTCACTGTCACATCGGCTATAACGCCAACAATATTCACTTTAGCAGCAGTTTCTTTAAGTGGCAGCATATCAGTTTCCGGATGCTCGCTGATAACTACAAAATAAGGTGAAAGCGTTTTTTCGCCAGATTGTTCCTGAAAACGATCATTGGCAGGAATCTGGGCTGTTACTTTAGCAGTACAACCGGTAATCAACACTAAAAAAAGAGAAAAATGCAGGGAGGCTAGAATAATCTTTTTGATTCGTTTCATGACTTTTGAATTTAATGGTGAGAAATAGTGTTCAATTCAACAGACTGTCTGTTAATTAAAACTCACGAGGTTAAGAAAAATTGTATTATTTTAAAAATAAATGCAAAATATATTTATTTTATTCGTTTTTTGATAAGAAACAACTCGGAATTGAAATCAAAAACCTCAATAAATAATCAAAATATAAGGTCTTTTATTAAAGAACACCTTTTTTGTTCACCTTATAAATAGTCAAAATTTACATCTAATCTATACTTTGAAGTTTTTTTCTGTCATTCTGTCACCAATTTCTGCTTGGCACTTTTTTTGACTTATCCGGTTTCGTGAAACAACTAATACAACATAATTAATTAATCAATAAATACAGATACTACAATGGGTAAAGGAAACATTGGGGTAACGAGTGATAACATTTTCCCCGTTATCAAGAAATTTTTATACAGCGATCACGAAATTTTTCTGCGTGAATTAGTTTCGAATGCGGTAGATGCCACACAAAAGTTGAAAACACTTGCATCGGTTGGCGAATACAAAGGCGAACTGGG
>JBBQMQ010000420.1:0-4243 GCA_038329115.1 Bacteroidales bacterium | reverse complement strand
AATACATTACTATTAGAAAGATTTATTACCATGTTTGCTATTAAACCAAACGTACTCAAAAATAACCAGAATGTCAAAGAGCTACTATTGTACGGCACTATTGCCGCATAATGTTAATGAATTTTTACCGAACTATTGTAAATACTATTTTATTAATTAATTTTATTTCCAAACAATTGAAAATTATCAATTCTTCACCACAGCTTTTGGTTTCTTAAGCAATACTTCGTTGATTGCTTGCACGAAACCCGTTTTAGGCATTGCGCCTTGTGCCATTTGTGGAGCTTCGCCCATCGGACAGAATAATAAAGTAGGAATGCTGCGAATGCCAAATGCAGCGGCAAGATCCTGTTCTTCTTCCGTATTTATTTTGTAAATATAAATTTGTCCATCGTATTCTTTGGCCAAATCTTCCAGGATCGGTGCAATGGTTTTGCATGGTCCGCACCACGATGCATAAAAATCGATAATACAAGGTTTGTCACCCAAATATTTCCATTCGGTTGGGTTTACTTCGTAATTGGCTACTTTAGCCAGAAATTCTGCTTTAGTTAAATGAATTGGTCCCATTTTCTTAATTTCTTTTGAAGGTTTATTGATTACTGTTTTGTTTTTTGTTTTATCTCCGGCATAAACCGTAAATGTTGCTGCAAGCATCAAAGCTGCAAAAATGATTTTTCTCATGATTTGTATTTTTAAAATTATAGCCAACTAAAGTGCACATCCCCAAATGGATGGATCATCGTATTTTAATTCCGGCTCGTTATTTTCTTCAATCTCCGGATAGCCCAATGAAAGAAGCACAGCAGCAATTTCTTCTCTGCTGACTTCGTCGGTGTGCGAAACAACAACTTTTCCTGAAACAGAATCAATTTCGGCGCCAAAAACGCCTTGCAATGCTCCCAGACCTTTCAGGGTTTTATTCGTGCAGGTCATGCACTCCGATTTCGATATTATAAAAGTACTATTCATTCTTCTTAATTTGTTCTACATTCTTTTTTTTAAACATATCAAACACCAAATATCCCATCAAAGCACCATAAATCACACTGATATAAGGATTTGAAGTAATCGGACAAGTTCCGCTTGCACAACCCACAAAATAATAATACGAAAAACCACCAATTGATCCCAGCGATATTCCTATTATTTTTAAGAGGTGTTTTTTGATAAATTCTTTCATTTCTTTGAAATTTTGTATTAATATTTATGCACAGTTGCACGATTTTATACAATCAATTATCTGAACTATTTGTTTATTTTTCAATGAATAATAACAATTTTTTCCATCTCTTCGGCAATTCAATATCCCTTTGGCACGCATGTCGGTGAGATGATGCGATAATAAAGATTGTTCGCATTTCAATTGTTCGCCCAACTGCGAAACATTCAGTTCTTCTTGTTGCGAAAGCAACGAAATGACGCATAAACGTGTTCCGTGAGAGATGGCTTTGAGCGTGTAGGCGGCATCATCCATTAGAGTTATATCAGCTATAGAATTCATGGTTGTAATTTTCATGCAAATATATGAACATATATTCATATATTCCAAATATTTTTAGAATTTTTAATAAAAAAAGTTTCAAATCAGAAAGTTAGAAAAAAAACGAGCAGTTTCCATGTGTTTTAATGGGTAATTTTAAAGAATAAAGTATCTTTGTGAGCTAAACACCGAAAAATGAGTCATTCGATTACAAAAATATGTGAGGATTTTATTACCGAGTTGAATCAGGCTATTGGTGAGCAACCAGCGGATAGTATTTTTGTACTCACCGATGAAAACACCTGTCGGTTTTGTTTGCCTTTGGCTTTGCAATCGGATAAACTGAAAGGAAGTCATAGTATAACAATCAAAAGTGGCGATGAGCATAAAAACGTGGAATCGGCAGTTGAGATTTGGAAATACCTGAGCGAAAACAAGGCAAACCGAAAATCGCTGATGATTAACTTGGGTGGTGGAATGATTACAGATATTGGCGGTTTTACAGCCTCTACTTTCAAACGTGGAATGCGATATATCAATGTTTCAACAACACTTCTGGGAGCTGTGGATGCTGCAACCGGCGGAAAAACAGGAATCAATTTTATGGGATTAAAAAACGAGATCGGTGTTTTTTCACTGGCTGAAACGGTTTTGATTCATATCGATTTCTTTAAAACATTGGATGATTTCAACCTACTGTCGGGATATGCTGAAATGGTAAAACATGCACTGATTGACACTCGGGAAGAATGGGAAAACGTGTTGAAATTCGATCTTGAAAAAATTGATTTTGACAAATTAAAAGTTTTGCTTAACCGGAGTTTCCGGATTAAAGAACGAATTGTTGAAGCCGATCCATTTGAAGCAAATATACGTAAAGCATTGAATCTGGGACACACATTCGGTCATGCTTTCGAAAGTTGGTCGTATAAAACCGATAAACCGGTTCTTCATGGTTATGCGGTGATGTGGGGCATGTTGTGCGAATTGTATTTGTCATTTATTAAACTGAATTTCCCAAAAGAAGAATTGCTCCGGCTTAAATATCTGTCAAAGGAATTTTATGGAACAATTGAATTCAGTTGCAAAGATTATGAGGCACTTTACGAATTAATGACTCACGATAAGAAAAACGAATCGAATGAAATAAACTTTACTTTGCTGGCTGACATTGGCGATATTCGCATAAACCAGACAGCCACAAAAGAAGAAATTTTTGAATGTTTAGACTGGTTGAGAGAAGGTTGAGAGAAGGTTGAAACATTCAAAATCCCCTAAATAATTTGTGATTATGAAAAAAACATTAATAATAGGTGCAAGCAATAATCCCGAACGGTATTCATTTAAAGCTGCAGAAAAGTTGATTGCTTACGGACATGAAATAGAATTATTAGGAGTCCGTGCTGATGAAGTTTTTGGAAAAATGGTGGATACTGAACGAAAAGATTACTCCGGAATTGACACAGTTACTTTATATATCGGACCAAAGCATCAGCCTGAATATTACGATTATGTGCTTTCGTTGAAGCCGCGTCGGGTTATATTTAATCCGGGAACGGAAAACCGGGAATTTGAAAATCTGTTGACAAAAAATGGAATTGAAGCCGATGAATCATGCACGCT
Organism: Bacteroidales bacterium; assembly: GCA_038329115.1. Taxonomy (GTDB): domain Bacteria; phylum Bacteroidota; class Bacteroidia; order Bacteroidales; family Paludibacteraceae; genus Paludibacter. Next base: position 1,137 of record JBBQMQ010000420.1, on the reverse strand, counting down.
TGTGCTTTTAGCAACTGGACAATATTAGGGAACCTGCCCCCTAACCCCCTGAAGGGGGAATTATGCGGGAGAAAAAATTATAAAATTACTTTAAGAACCAAATAATTACTAAAATATTCCCCCTTCAGGGGGTTAGGGGGCAGATTATGAAAATAGCATTAATAGGATATGGCAAAATGGGTAAAACCATTGAACGAATTGCACTGGAACGTGGACATGAAATTGTATCAGTGATTGATATTGACAATCTGGATGACTTTGATTCAGAAGCTTTTAAAAGTGCAGATGTTGCCATTGAATTTACTGTTCCGCAGGTTGCTGTGTCTAACATCAAACGTTCATTTGCTGCAGGAGTTCCTGTGGTTTGTGGTACAACCGGCTGGACAGATGCACTTCCTGAATTAAAAAAAGAAATAGAAACCGGTGGAAAAACATTGTTTTGGTCATCCAATTACAGCTTGGGAGTAAATATTTTCATGGCAGTGAATAAATATCTGGCTGGAATTATGAATCAGTTCCCGAATTACAACGTGGAAATGACTGAAGTTCACCACACTCAAAAACTAGATGCTCCAAGTGGAACAGCTATTACATTGGCAGAAGGAATTCTTGAAAAACTGGACAGAAAAGAAAGCTGGGTGGAAGAAACCGAGACAAAACCTTCTGAAATGGCAATCAAATCAATTCGCGAAGGAGTGGTTCCGGGCATTCATACCATAAAATATGATTCTACCGTTGATTTCATTGAAATAAAACACGAATTAAAGAACAGAGAAAGTTTAGCACTTGGAGCTGTAATTGCTGCAGAATTTACTGCCGGCAAAAAAGGATTGCTGGGCATGAACGACCTTTTAAAATTTAATTGACCCCAAACCCCAAAAGGGGCTTAAATATAAACTTATAAACTTATTCTACAAAAAAATATGGATTCTGAAAAACAAACCTCTCGCTTCGACGAACCATTGAAACAATGGATTAAAGCCATAATCTGGTGCGTTATTTATATTTTATTTATCGTTTGGGTAGGCAATTTCTGGTGGTTACTTCTACTACCTGTCATTTTTGATTCATTTGTAACGCATTTTATCCCCTGGACATGGTGGAAAAAGTCAAAAAACAAGTCAGTACTGACCATAA
>JBBQMQ010000419.1:0-4267 GCA_038329115.1 Bacteroidales bacterium | reverse complement strand
AAGCGGGGTAATTCCTTTTTGCCGCATACCAGTTGCCAATCCGCCTGATAGTACATTCCTCAAAAGATTAATAATCACCAATGTAACTCCTATGCTTCCGAAAACCACAATATGTTCGGCCTTTTTTCGCCAACCTAAATTCTTGTCAAAAAACAGTATCAAAACTCCGGTTCCAATAAGCGTAATGCCCGCGTAACGCGTATCAAAAGCCATTGCACTGATTATTGCAACTTTAATAAGTGCTGAAAACTTGTGCGATAGCAGATATTTATGGAAATATAAAACAAAAACGAGGCTCAACAGAATAAACAATGTTTCGGACCACAACATGGTGTATATTTCTAAGAGCGAAGGACTCAGCGTGATAATAGCCAGAATAATCCGTTTGTATAAGTTGGTTTTATACTTGAATTTTTCAATGATGACACCACTCAGGAAAATAGTTGTTGCAAATAAAGCGGCATTCAGGTAAGGTGCTATCTGAATAACATCAAACCGAAATACAACCATAACCACAGCCAGAAATGTTGGATAAAACAACGGAAAAATCACGAGTGGATTGTCAGTATAGTCTGTGAAGCCATTTCCTGAAAGAAGATTTCTGGCTGCACTTGTATAAGCAATCGAATCGGGCGAAATACCTATACCACCATGCTGAGTGAACAACAGAATCAGAACAAATCCAATTGTTGCAGCAATCAAAGAATCAATATTTCGTTTAAAGCCAGTGCTAAACATTTTATTTTCAATGATAAATTACAATTCAAACTCTTGTCCGGGTTCAGGAATTACAATATCGTGAAAACCCGATTTAATTAATTCTTCCCTGTATTTTTGCTGAACGTCATAATCACCGTGAACTAAAAACGTTTTTTTGATTTCAGTTGGATTCTGACAACTAAGAAATTTTTTCATCTCCAAATAATCACCATGACCAGAAAAAGCCTCAATCTTGGCAATTCGTGCATTAATTTCATGCATTTCTCCAAAAATAGATATAAAACGCAACCCTGGTTCCTGAATGCGTGCTCCTAACGAACTTGGTGTGCAGTAACCAACAATCAAAATCGTATTTCGCCAGTTAGATACATTGTTGGCAACATGATGTTTAACACGTCCTGCCTCCAACATGCCCGATGATGAAATAATAATACAAGGATTCTGATAATCATTTAGTGCTTTGGATTCATCAACACTTTTAATCATTTTCAGCGAATTAAATCCAAACGGATCAGCATCGAACTTTAAAACATCTTTCACACTTTCATTCATACATTCGGTATGCATTTTGAAAACTTCAGTAGCATTAACCGATAACGGACTATCAACAAAAACTTCAATTTTTGGTAATAATCCTTTATTATACAAGTTATTCAACACAAAAACTATTTCCTGTGTTCGCCCTATTGAGAATGAAGGTATTATTAATTTCCCTTTTTTGTCGACGCAGGTTTCAATTACAATTTTGAGCAATGCGTCTTCACTTTCACTTTCGTCAGGATGCAATCTGTCACCATAAGTAGATTCGGTAATCAGAAAATCGCATTGCGGGAAAGCAGTTGGGGGATTCAAAATACGATTATGTTGACGACCAATATCGCCGGTATAAGCCAAATGAACTTTCTTGCCATCTTCAATTAGTTCAAGATTCACAACTGAACTACCCAGCATGTGGCCCGTATTGGTGAATTTTACATTTATTTTATCATTTATCTGAAACCGACGATCATAAGCCACTCCGATAAACAATTCCATACATTTTTCCGTATCTATTTGATCATAAATTGGTTCTACAAGCGATAATCCCTGGTTTGCACGCTTTTTATTGAACCATTTATTGTCCAGTTCCTGAATATGACCGCTGTCTGCCAACATGATGGCACATAAATCACGCGTGGCGTTAGTACAAACCACCGAACCGCGAAAACCAAGTTTATAAATATAAGGAATCAAGCCAGAATGATCGATATGCGCATGCGATAAAATCAGATAATCAATCGTTGCCGGATCAAACATCAAATTTCGGTTCATAGCATCGGTTTCCAAACCCTTCCCCTGAAACATGCCGCAGTCCAACAGAATATTTTTTCCTTCTTTTGTAGTAATCAGATGTTTACTTCCGGTAACTTCGCGGACAGCGCCGATAAATTTTATTTTCATAGAATATAAATTAAATTGTTTTAAAGTAGCCTCATTTAAGTGTTAGCTTGTTCAGGCTTTTACGCTTCAAAACTACAGTATTTATTTCACAGTTCAAACTATTAGTATTCATTTTTAAATTTTCAGGTTTGAGATTGAAATTTAAATTGTATAAAATTTACATTTTGAATGTATTTTTATGCAATAGATTTTTATCGAAACTATTCAAAAAAGCATTTTGAGGCTAAATAAAGCTAATTTTGCCATCTCTGCATTGCAAAATGGATTTTAATTGCTACTTTTGCGGCAAATTAAATACAGTTGGAGGCGTTTTATAATACACATAAATATTTAGTCGAACATGTTCAATCACCGGTGAGGCGAATGTTGATGGAAGAAATAGATTGGAGCCATCGGTTGATAGGCATCAAGGGCAGTCGTGGTGTAGGAAAAACCACTTTTTTGCTCCAATATGCAAAAGATCATTTTGGTACAGACCGGAATTGTTTGTATGTCAATTTCAACAATTTTTATTTTACAGAACATACGCTGGTTGAATTTGCAGGCGAATTCTGCGCTCAAGGTGGTAAAACATTACTTCTCGATCAAACATTCAAATACGAAAACTGGTCGAAAGAACTGCGCGAATGTTACGATACATTTCCTGAACTTCATATCATTTTTTCAGGTTCATCGGTAATGCGACTGATTGAAGAAAACACAGATATTCAGGATACTGTTGCATCGTATAATTTACGTGGATTTTCTTTTAGGGAGTTTATGAACCTTCAGGCAGGAATAAATATAAGGCCTTACAACCTGGAAGAAATTATGAATAATCATGTAGAAATTGCACGTGAGATTTGTCTGCAGGTTAAACCGTTGGATTATTTTCAGCCTTATATGCATCACGGTTATTATCCGTTCTTCATGGAAAACCGGAATTTTTCAGAGAATCTGTTGAAAACCATGAACATGATGCTGGAAGTAGATATTTTACTTATTAAACAAATTGATTTAAAATATCTGGCCAAAATTCGTAAGTTACTCTATTTGTTGATGAATAGTGCTCCTGCAGCTCCAAATGTAAGTCAATTGAGTAAAGAAATTGAAACGTCGCGCGCAACAATCATGAATTATATTAAATACCTGAAAGATGCGCGGCTTCTGAATATGTTGTATGTTAACGGCGATGAATATCCAAAGAAACCGAATCAGGTTTATGTTCATAACACCAATCTGATGTACGCCATTTCGCCGGCTAATGTTGAAAAATCGGCAGAGAACAGAACATTTTTTTATAATGCATTGCATGTATGCCATAAAGTAAATGTCTGTAAATATCATCTTGATTTCTGCATTGACCAGCAATATCATTTTAAATGTGATCAAAAGCCGGAAACCGGAAAACACTATTCGAAAGCGATATATGCTGTTGATAATATAGAAATTGGAACTAAAAACGTAATTCCCTTGTGGTTATTTGGGTTTCTGTATTAGCCCCCTAAATCCCCCGAAGGGGGACTTAAAGAAAGAAAAAACATTTAATCCTTAAAGTAGGATTAGGAATAAAGATAAAAAATCAATACCAACTTCAAATCCCTTTCAGGGGGGCAACTTAGGGGTTGGGGGTCATAAAATAAACAATTATTACTAACATCTCTTACTCCCCTTTAGGGGTTGGGGGTTTAAATTACTAAAGAATGTCTAAAACAAAAAAGTTTTTAACCTGTGATGGAAATCAGGCTGCAGCGCATATAGCTTATATGTTCAGCGAAGTGGCTGCGATTTATCCAATCACACCATCGTCGACTATGGCAGAATATGTTGACGAATGGGCAGCTGCCGGCCGTAAGAATATCTTCGGCGAAAAGGTGCAGGTACAGGAAATGCAGTCGGAAGGCGGCGCAGCAGCGGCCATGCACGGTGCGTTACAAGCTGGTGCCCTGACAACTACTTTCACAGCCTCACAAGGGCTGTTGCTAATGGTTCCGAACATGTATAAAGTAGCCGGGGAATTACTTCCGGGCGTTTACCATGTTTCGGCACGTGCATTGGCTTCACATGCTTTATCAATTTTTGGCGACCATCAGGATGTAATGGCAGTTCGCCAGACAGGCTGTGCCAT
>JBBQMQ010000418.1:0-4274 GCA_038329115.1 Bacteroidales bacterium | reverse complement strand
CTCCACATTTCAAAGCACATCCCAGCAAAACAGCTGTTTTCAGACGAATCATTTTGAGATATTCTTCGGCTTTTACATTATCCCGACTTTCGAAATCTACATCATATTGCTGACCTTCACATATTTCAGCTGCAGTTTGTAAAAACAAATCCAATACAGGTTTCAAACAGTGAGTTGGTGTTTTTGCAATAAACTGATAAGAAGCAATTTGCATCACGTCACCTGAAAGAATAGCGGTATTATCATTCCATTTTTTATGAACAGTGGGTTTTCCGCGACGAACATCAGCACGATCCATAATATCATCGTGCAATAAAGTGAAGTTGTGAAATATTTCCAGGCCAAGAGCGGTATTCACTGCCGGTCGAACATCCTCCGAAAATAAATTGCATGCCATCAATGTCAGCGCAGGCCGAATCCGCTTGCCTCCCATCGAAAGCACATAACCAATTGGTTCATAAAGTCCACGAGGTTGTTTTTTCCAGTTAATTTGCTGTAATTCCGAAGTGATTATGTCTTGTATTTCGTCGAAAGTTTTCATATGACCCCTAACCCCTAAAGGGGAATATATTTAGTTTTACTTTGTATTTTATAAATCAATGAGTTTCCCCTCTTATTCCCCTTTAGGGGCTAGGGGTTCAATTCATTCTCAATAATTTCAGTCATTACTTCTTTGATATCCAATCCGGCAGAAGCAACCTGTTGTGGAATAAAGCTTGTTGTTGTCATTCCGGGAGTTGTATTTACTTCCAGCAAATTTATCACATCGCCATCTGAAATTATATAATCAATGCGCACAATGCCTTTGCAGTTCAAAATATCGTAAATAGCGGATGTCAGTTTTTGAACGCGTTCAGTCAATGAAGCACTAATTCTTGCTGGCGTAATTTCTTCCACTTCGCCTTTATATTTGGCGTCAAAATCGAAAAACTCGTTTAGGGGAACAACCTCGGTAATAGGTAAAACCTGCGTTTTGGTTTTTGTTTTATAAATGCCACAGGTAATTTCTGTACCCGACATAAATGCCTCAATCATCACTTCTTCTCCTTCGGCAAATGCATGATCAATAGCAGGTTGGAGTTGTTCAATCGTCTTTACTTTAGTTACACCAAAACTACTTCCACCTACATTTGGTTTCACGAAGCATGGGAATCCAATCTTCAGAGCCACATCTTCGCTCGAAACAGTTTGTCCGGCACGTAATACAAGCGACTCCGAAACCTTTACTCCGAAGCCTTTCAGGTATTGGTTGCAGGTAAATTTATTGAAAGTGATGGCAGCCGCCAATACTCCACAACATGAGTATGGCAAACCTATTAATTCAAAATAGCCTTGTAGAATGCCATTCTCACCCGGCGTTCCGTGAATAGTAATGTATGCAAAATCGAAATTCGTTTTCTCTCCGTTGAGAATAAAGCTGAAATCATTCTTGTCTATGCCAATTTTCTCGGTATCCGACCATTCTACCTGCCAGGTTTGACCAACTATGGTTACAATATACAAGTTGTAACGCTCTTTATCCATAAATGAATACAATCCCGCTGCACTTTTCAGCGAAACCACAACTTCCGACGAATCTCCACCTGCAACGATGGCAATATTTTTTTTCATAAAAATTTGTTCATTTTAAAACACTACAAAGATAATAGAAAATTATTTTTAGTTCATTTATTTGCCGAAATCTATCCAGGGAAACACATCCACATCGGTTCGCTTTTGAAAATCGACTCCTGAATAAATCAATGTTTTTTTCAAAAATTCCATTTTAGAATGTTGTTCAAAATACTGAAGTCCTTTAAATAGCCCTGACATTATTGTTTGAGTTGCTTTAAATTCAAACAAGTTTAACTTTAGGTTGTCTTGTACAACCAAATCCACCTCATGGCCTGCAGCATCCCGCCAAAACCACAAATCTTGAATAATATTTTGATGATGCATTCGTTTTACGTATTCTGCAATCATCATATTTTCAAACAAACTTCCTTTAAATGGATGTGTTTGAATCTGATCGGCATTATTTATTTTCAATAAATAACAAAGCAATCCCGTATCGTAAAAATAAAGTTTTGGAGTTTTTACAATCCGTTTACTGAAATTTTCGTGAAGCGGTTGCAATGTAAAAATAATATAACTGTTTTCTAATGCAGATAGCCACGATTTAGCTGTAGGTTGCGAAATTCCACATTCATTTGCCAATGCATTCATATTTAACAACTGTCCGGCACGAGCTGCACATAAACCTAGAAAATTTTGAAACATGCGAATATCTTTTATAGAAATTAATTCACTCACATCTCGTTGAACATAGGTTTGAACATAATTTGAGTAGAACGTTCGCGACGCAATATTTCTGTCGTAAATAGCGGGATAAAAACCTCTTACTAAATTTTCAAGATAATCATCTTTCAATAAACCGGCAGATTTTAGTTCCTGATTATCAAATGGAAACAACCTGAAAATGGCAACTCTCCCAGCGAGACTTTGGGTGATATTTTGCATCAAATGAAAGTTTTGCGAACCTGACAGAATAAATTGCCCCATCATTCCTCTTTCATCAACTAGGGTTTGGATGTACGAAAACAATGATGGCACGCGCTGAACTTCGTCAAAAATAACTAACGAAGAATATTTTTTCAGGAAGCCATTTGGGTCAGTTTCAGCAAAATTGCGGTTGTCTGGATTTTCCAAACTTATATATTGAAAATCGGGGAAAGTAGTTTTAAGTAATGTCGTTTTACCTGACTGTCTCGGCCCAGTTAAAGCAATGATGGGATATTTCCCCATCAATTCACGAATGGAACCCGAAATTTCTCTATTAATTTTCATATTGTGCTATATTTCAGCTGCAAATGTATGTATTAATTTGAAATTACACAACAATAACTTTGAAATTACGTGATAACAACTTTGAAATTACGTAAATTAATAATTTCACAAATAACCTCCGATAAAGCTGAACTCGGCAGAATAGCAGTATTTTTTCACTTATTCTTATTCCATATTTGCAGCATATTTCCGCCATTTTTCAACCAACTGTTGCATATCTTCCGGCAATTCGCTTTCAAAATGCATGTAATCACCGGTTCGCGGATGTACAAAACCAAGTGTTTTAGCGTGTAAAGCTTGTCGTGGACAAATATAAAAACAGTTTTTTACAAAAGCTTTATACATGGCAGTTGTGGTTCCTTTCAATACATCATGACCACCATAGCGTTCGTCATTGAAAATCGTATGACCAATATGCTTCATGTGAACACGAATCTGGTGCGTTCTGCCTGTTTCTAAGCGACATTCTACCAACGTTACATAAGCAAGTCTTTCCAAAACTTTATAATGAGTTACAGCGTGCTTTGCAAGTGGATTTTCACCATCAGGAAAAACGGTAAATTGCATCCTGTCCCTCGGATCACGTGCCAATGCTCCGATAATTGTTCCTTCATCTTCCTTTATATTTCCCCAGACCAAAGCCTGATAACGACGTTGTGTGGTTTTTTCGAAAAATTGTTTGCCTAAATATGCTTTTGCTTCTTCTGTTTTGGCAATAAGCAATAAGCCTGAAGTGTCTTTATCAATCCGGTGAACCAAACCAATGCGTGAATCATTCGCATCAAAGTTCGGATTATCTTTTAGATGCCAGGCAATGGCATTAAGTAAAGTGCCATCAAAATTACCAAAGCCCGGATGAACTACCAAATTTGGCTGTTTGTCAACCAACATAATATCATCATCTTCGTATACAATTTTTATCGGAATATCCTGCGGTATTATCTCAAATTCATTGGGCGGATAAGCCAGTACAATGGAAATAATATCGTGAGGTTTTATTCTGTAATTCGATTTAACCGGTTTTCCGTTTACAAGGATATTTCCTGCATCGGCTGCTTCCTGAATGCGGTTGCGCGAAGTATTGGACATGCAGTTAACCAGATGTTTATCAATTCGAACCATGGCCTGACCTTTGTCCACCACAAACCGGAAATGTTCGAAAAGCTCCTGCTCCACTCCCACTCCTTCCAGTTCATCTTCTTGTATTTCGTCTAAAAAATCTTCAGCCACTCTGTACTAATTAAATCAGAATTAAAAAAATTGTTCATCTGAATTTTCCTGCTTTTTATCTTCTTCAAAAGTTTTATTCAATAATGATTTATCGGTCGACAGCCAGATATCAATTCTGCTGCCGGCCGGTAATGAACTTCCTGCAGCAGGACGTTGACGGTAAATTACATATTCCGATTCATTGCCCGAAGGTATCACATCATAATTTACAGCACCGA
>JBBQMQ010000417.1:0-4276 GCA_038329115.1 Bacteroidales bacterium | reverse complement strand
GGGCATACATAATATTTAATGCCATATCTTTAGCTGTAAAATACGTGTCGCCTATCTGATCATTCGTTTCATTAGTATATTTAAATTTACCATAATCTACATATTGAATACCAACGGAGAAATAGTTTTTTTCACCGAAAGTTCTCCCGTAAACCGCCGAACCAAACTGAATATCAGCCAGATAATTAGCCACATTCAAACCAATCACATTATTCGTTTCGGAGGTCAATAATGCAGGATTTGCAAATGCAAAATTTATATCATTGTCGCGTAAAGAAACGTTAGTGCTTCCTAAGGCTGCCAATCGCGAAGAAACAGGTAAATCCAGAAACTGATAAACTCCGGTTCCTGCCTGAGAGAAAACCTGAAAATACAGTAAAATGAATAAAATGAAGGTAATGAATCTCTTTATCATCAATTTTGATTATTGAAATATATACAAAACAGAATAAAATATGAAATTAAACTCGATTTCTCAAAAAAACAGCCAAAGATACATTATTTTTGCGGACTGAAAGTGTGGAAGTAAAATTTCTATTTGTCTTAACGGTAAAAAAGTGTAAAATTATATTTTTACCAGAAAAAAAATTGAATTTAATCCTGAGTTAATAATAATTTTCTTTTTACGACCCACACACAAAAAACATTTCAAAAAAAATCGTACTTTTGTTTGTTTGAAAACAAAACAAGCAACTGAACCTTTCACCAACAGCAAAAACACGACAGATGAAAACAGAAATATACGAAGAAAAAGCAGTTTTGGTAGGGGTTATAACCCAATACCAGAGCGAAGAAAAAGCAAGGGAGTATCTGAACGAATTAGCTTTTTTAGCTGAAACAGCAGGAGCTTCTCCCGAAAAGATTTTCTTCCAACGAGTGGAATATCCAAATCCTAAGACCTATGTGGGGCCGGGCAAACTGATTGAAATAAAGAATTTTGTAGATGAAAATGAAATTGGAGTCGTAATTTTCGATGATGAATTATCGCCCAAACAGCTCCGGAATATCGAAGCTGAACTAAAAGTATTAATTCTTGACCGTACAAGTTTGATTTTAGATATTTTTGCCAAACGGGCACAGACCGCAAGTGCCAAAACTCAGGTTGAGTTGGCTCAATGCCAGTATATGTTGCCCCGACTAACACGCTTGTGGACACACCTCGAACGACAAAAAGGAGGTATCGGAATGCGTGGACCGGGTGAAACGCAAATAGAAACCGATCGCCGGATTATTCTCACTAAAATTTCATTACTCAAACAAAATCTGAAGGATATTGACGTACAAATGTCGACACAACGCAAAAATCGCGGAAAAATGGTGCGTGTTGCGTTGGTTGGATATACCAATGTAGGGAAGTCAACGTTAATGAATCTGATAAGCAAATCGGATATTTTTGCCGAGAATAAATTGTTTGCCACCTTGGATACTACTGTCAGAAAGGTGATTATAGACAATTTACCATTTCTGCTTTCCGATACGGTTGGTTTTATCCGTAAATTGCCACACCATTTGGTTCAATCGTTCAAGTCTACTTTAGATGAAGTTCGTGAAGCAGATTTATTACTTCATGTAGTGGATGTTTCACATTCAAATTTTGAAGAACAACTTGAAGTAGTGAACCAAACGTTAAAAGAAATTGATCCGGTCGAAAAACCTATGATATTGATTTTCAATAAAATTGATGCATTTTCTTATTCGCCAAAAGATGAAGATGATTTGGGACCGGTAAAGCGCGAAAATATCAGTTTGGAAGAATTAGAAAAAACGTGGATGTCCAAAATGCATGATAACTGCATTTTTATTTCAGCTCGCGAAAAACAAAACATTGACAGCCTGAAAGAACTTATGTATGAGAAGATTAAGGCTATCCATATTGAACGATACCCATATAACGATTTTTTGTTTCAACAATATACTGATATTGAAAATTAGATGAAACTTACTGTCAAATATATTTTAATCGTCTTTTTTATAGCTTTTTATGGTTGCAGTCCAAAGCGTGCAAGTGGTGTTTTGTTTGATGAACCACAGCCGTCGGAGAAACATAATATATCCAAATTTCCACGATGGATTATTGGTGATTATCAGAGCATTAATGGCAATGGGAAGATAACTGTCAATCAGAGTCAAATTATCAGGATTACGAATACCAATTATGACACAAAAATTCATACCAACGAACTTGACAGTACAAATTTAATAATAGGTGATTCTATTTTTATTGATAAGGTGAAATTTCATTTTAAAAGAATTGGTGACAGCTTGTTGATAAATATGAAAAATACGTTTATTGATACGTTATTCGATTTGAAAGCAAATAATTTGCTAAGAGCATTGAAAGGAGATTTATTTATTAACAAACAATTTGGTGATGATGAATGGGATGTACAAAAAGTAAAACTTCAACGGAAATTGCTGACTATATCTTACATACCTTACGACAAAATTAATTTATTGGAGAATATTACAGGAGTTAAAAAGGATACAATTGATGTTTATAAAATAAAACCCACGAGAAAGCAATTCGAAACAATAGTGCAAAAGGGTGGATTTTGTGAAGTGGATTCTTTTATAAGATAATCAAAATAATTTGAAAATTAGATATATGGTAAATTACCGTCAATTACACGAAAAAGAAATCGCAACCTTAACAGTTTATGGTTGTTCGGCAGAAAATTGGAGTGATGTTCAGGTTGTTGAAGACTTTTCGCCAGCATTTATTTCAAATGTTCATTTCTCTGGCAAAGTGTTTCTTGGAACATTTCAAAAAATCTTTGAATTGTCGGGTGGTGTAAAAAAACATTCGGGGGTTTTTGATTGTGTGCTTCATAATTGTATTGTCGAAAATGACGTTTTCATTGACAAAATCCACAACTACATTGCCAATTATACACTTGGTGAAGGTTCCTATATCGAAAATGTAAATTTAATGGTTGTCGACGGATTATCTTCGTTTGGAAACGGTGTAAAAGTGCCGGTTATGAACGAAGGCGGCGGTCGCGAAATTCCAATATTCGACTATCTATCAGCACCTTTGGCTTACGTTCTTACCTTGTATCGTCATCGACCTCAAGTAATCCAAAATCTACAGAAACAAATTGATTTATATGCTCTGGCTCAGCAATCCGATAAAGGAACAGTTGGAAAAAATGTGCGGATTGTAAATTGCGGAAGCATAAAAAATGTGCGGATTAATGATTTTGCAGTTGTAGAAGGCGCATCGTTGCTCGAAAACGGCACCATCAATAGCAACCAACAAGCTCCGGTAGTGATTGGTTCGGGCGTGAAATGCAACGATTTTATCATTAGCTCCGGCGTTTCCATAACCGATTCTACGCTGGTTTCACGTTGTTTTATCGGTCAGGGTTGCATTATGGGGAAACATTATTCTGCTCTCGATTCGCTCTTTTTCTCCAATTGTCAGGGCATGCACGGCGAAGCAACAGCTATTTTTGCCGGACCTTATACCGTTTCACATCATAAATCTACCTTGTTAATTGCCGGAATGTTTTCATTTCTCAATGCCGGTAGCGGCTCAAATCAGAGCAATCACATGTATAAACTTGGTCCGATACATCAGGGAATTGCTGAACGCGGCGCCAAAACCACCAGCGATTCGTACTTGCTCTGGCCGGCAAAAATAGGAGCTTTCACGTTGGTTATGGGTCGGCATTACAAACATTCCGACACTTCCGATTTGCCGTTTTCGTATCTAATTGAAAATGCGACTGAGAGTTTTCTGGTTCCTGGCGTTAATCTGCGAAGTGTGGGAACAATACGTGATGCCCAGAAATGGCCAAAACGTGACAACAGAAAAGACAGCCTCAAACTTGACCCGATTAATTTCAATCTCCTCAGCCCATATTCAATTGGCAAAATGATGAAAGGGCTAGATGTATTGAAAAATCTTCAACACATTGCCGGTGAAACAACAGATGTTTATACCTATCAAAATTGCAGCATCAAGAATTCTTCTTTGAAGAAAGGAATTGACCTTTATAGTATTGCTATCAATAAATTTCTGGGCAACTCTTTAATAAGTCGTCTTCAGGATTTTGAGTTTCAAAGCATTGATGAAATCAGAAATCGCCTGAAACCGGATACTGAAAAAGGAATTGGCGAGTGGATTGATTTATCAGGTTTAATTGCACCAAAACATGTAATTGATGATTTATTGACTTCAATTGAACAAAACAAATTAAATTTGGATGAAATTCAGCACGAATTTGAAAAAATGCACAGTCAATACTATAATTACGAATGGACCTGGGCAGAA
>JBBQMQ010000416.1:0-4284 GCA_038329115.1 Bacteroidales bacterium | reverse complement strand
GGAGAATCTATGAGAAAAAAAATGAAAAAATAATCAATTTAAATTAATTTATTTGTCTAATTTTAACCACAGAAATCATCTGAAATTTAACTGTTCACTTTGAACCGGAATGGGGTGTTCACTTTCACCGGAATAATCAACAAATATAACAAAAGCACATAGCCGTAACAGCAGTTTGCTCCAAGCGAAGCTGAATTGAGTAAAAAAATTGAACAAAAAATAAAAAAACTTAAAGCGGTTTGATAAGAACGGAGTCTTAAATTATCCACCAGCAGAAAGCTGCAGAACGATAGCCTCACTAAGAATGATACTATCACTCTGATAACATTTTCTAGTATTACCAGAAAAAGAGAAAAAATCCATAAAAATTAAATTATAGTCACAAAAGAGTAGATGCACAAATAGGCTATAAATAAGAATGAAACATATTGTTTGATTTTTGCTGTCTTAGTGCTTTTGTTGCAAAATAATAATTTGAGAAATTTAAATGAGAAAGTGGATTGTTTATTCTAATTAGATAAATTGTCAATTGTCATTTTTGAAATTACATTCCATATATCCGCAGCAATAATTTCCGGTAAACGGTTTCCTTCGGTGATATATATCTTTTCTTTGAGCTTCAGCAAATCAAAAGCCTCAGTATATTTCTCCCTTACAATCTTAAGATTATCAAGGGTTTCATAAAGCTCAACCGAATTTCTTCCATCGTTGATCCTTTTCATACTCACTTCTGGTGAAATATCAATAAATATATTCAAATCAGGTCGAAGCAAATCAGCACTTAAGGAGTTAGCCTGTATTACCCAATCTAAGTCCATGTGTGTCCCTTGGTAGGCATAGGAAGAAAAATAATAACGGTCGGTTATTACGGTATAGCCTTCCTCGAGTTTTTTTAAAATACCATGGGTCTTGTTTAGCAAATGATCCAGTCTGTCAGCAACAAATAAACCCGCGATGATTCTGTGGTCAGCTTCTATTGTATGATTGAAAATATTCCGGATGATAGACCCAATCGGCCCTTCGGTAGGTTCCATAGTTGAATACACCTTGTGACCGGCTTTTTCAAGATATTGGGAAAGCAGTTGAACTTGTGTACTTTTCCCACTTCCATCAATACCTTCAAAGGCTATAAATAAATTCTTCTTCATTTTTATTTTATCAAACAATATATTGTACATTTCAATTTTAGTTGAAGATCACGCAAAAATAAGCAATATTTTTAGAACATCTTAAAATACAACTTTATTCCATGATTTCACTAAGTTCAATCCATCGGTTTGTTTTTTCGTCAACCATTTTCATGATTTCACCAATTCGCTCAGACCATTGTGTTAACTTTGAAACTTCTGCATTTCCGGTATTCATCTGATCAAATATCTTTTCTTTTTCATTTTCAAGTTCACTGATCTCTTTTTCAAGGAGTTCGTATTCTTGTTTCTGCTTATATGA
Organism: Bacteroidales bacterium; assembly: GCA_038329115.1. GTDB lineage: Bacteria > Bacteroidota > Bacteroidia > Bacteroidales > Paludibacteraceae > Paludibacter. Next base: position 2,835 of record JBBQMQ010000416.1, on the reverse strand, counting down.
TGGCTTGTTAGAAGTATTTTTTACTCGCTCAACCGGTTTTTCCTCTTTTTTGGTTTCGTTTCTTAGCTGTTTCTCTTTCTGGAGTTTTTTTCGGGTATATTCTGTATACGTACTGTGATAGTCTTTTACAATACCATTATCTTCAAATACAAAAATATGATCTACCAGATTGTCCATAAAACTACGGTCGTGAGATACCAATAACAGACATCCTTTGTATTGGAGTAAAAATTCTTCCAGCATCATCAATGTAAAAATATCGAGATCGTTGGTAGGTTCATCCAATATCAGAAAATTAGGATTCTGCATGAGTACCATCAGCAAAAACAATCTGCGTTTTTCGCCACCACTCAGATTGGAATAGTAATTATATTGCAACGTATCAGGAAATCCGAAATAATTCAGGAATACAGAAGCAGATAAATCTTTGCCCCCATCTAATTTGACAACTTCAGCAATTTCCCTCACAATCTCTATCACCCTTTTATCGTCGTGTGTCTCTAATCCTTCCTGCGAATAATATCCAAAACTGATGGTCTGACCTTTTACGATTCTACCGGAATCCTGCATTACTTTTTCAAGAATCATATTTAAAAAAGTAGTTTTACCAATTCCATTTTTACCCACAACACCAATGCGTTCCCCTTTTTTAAAAGTATAGGTAAAATCATTCAGCACTACTTTATCGCCAAATGCTTTGGAAACATTGTACATCTCAAGGATTTTACCCCCTATGCGTTCGGTTTTGATGCTGAGTTCTACTTTTTTATCATCTATCCTTCGGGTAGCTTTTTCCTGAAGATTATAAAATGAATCAATACGCGCCTGCGACTTGGTTGTCCTTGCTTTGGGCATCCGTCGCATCCAGTCCAGTTCCTTTCGATACGTATTTTTGGCTTTTTCTATTTCCTGGCGTTCAATAAATTCCCGATCTGCTTTTTTTTCCAGAAAATAATTGTATTTGCCTTTGTAATGATAAATATTCCCATGATCCAGTTCAATTACTTCGGTACACACATTGTCTAAAAAATAACGGTCATGGGTAACCAGCAATATACTCAGACTTTGCTTGCTCAGATATTCTTCCAGCCATTCAATCATGGTTATATCTAAATGATTGGTAGGCTCATCCAATATCAACAAATCTGCTTCTTCAATCAACACTTTAGACAATGCCACTTTTTTACGCTGTCCACCTGATAATGTTTTGATAGTTTGATAAATATCTGTTATCTGAAGACGACTCAGTATTTCCTTGACTTTATTTTCGTAATCCCAACAATTGAGCACATCAACTTGATGAATCGCTTCTTCCAGCTTCTTCCGGTTTTCAGTATTGTCAATTTTTTTGATACTTTCCAGAGCTTCTTCATAAAGGCGAATGGCCAGCAGATACTTATTATCTGTATTGAACAATACATCAACAATGGTTTGATTTTCGTCCAGTTCAGGGTTTTGTGGCAGGTAAGCAATATGAATATCCTTTCTGAATACAACTTTCCCATTATCGGGTAAGTCCTTTTGATTGATAATGTTGAGCAAACTACTTTTTCCTGCTCCGTTACGAGCAATCAAAGCTACTTTCTGCCCTTTATCAATACCAAAAGTTATATTCTCGAATAATAATTTTTCACCGTATGATTTGGTGAGATTTTCAATTAACAGATAGTTCATACATCCTTATTTATTGGATGCAAAAGTACGGTTTTTCCCTAAGAGTTCTTTTGTCTTTTATAAATATATTAGAACTTATAAAATAACCCAAGATTAAATCCAATGCTACTGAATGGAAAATATTTTTTAAGTTTTTCAGAAGATGTTTCAATATTTGAATTGTCAACACTGCTTGAATATGTATCTACAAAAACATTTTCCTTTAAATTATAAGGAATATCCGACATCGCATCCCTACCGTTTACATTGAATTTTGTATAACTTAATCTTGCAGGAGCCCAGCTTTGAGTTATTACATTTATTTCTGAAAAGAATCCCCAATGTTCGTCAGTATCTAAACTTATACCAATTCCTGTAACAAAGCCAACAGAAATTCTTCCGCTAAGTTCAAACTCTGACAATTGATAAACAGCATAATTGTTCTGATCCCTGACATTAAAAGTTTCCTGAACACTTATTTTAGAACCGATACCTATTACTATACCTGTTTTAAGATAAGGTTTAACAGCATTACCAACCGATAATTTTACTACAGGCATTAATCTCAGCATCTGAGAATTATATATTTGACTATATTCATTGCTATAATTAGCAAATCGTTGCGTAAACTTTTCTTCATATTCCTTCCCTTTTAAATAGCTAATACCTAATTCTAAACTCAAGTGATCAGAAACGATACATCCAAAGGTTCCTCCATATTGAAATCCCTTTCCAAATGATATCGTTTCTTTTAATGAGTTTTTAACTCCACTCAGATTATAACTATTTCCTGAAATTGTATAAACATCAACATTTTCTGTCACCACAAAAGAGGGTGCAGCATTGAAATTATATCCCAGACCGAGATTTAAATAAAATTTTTGTGAATACGAATGAGTAGTTAAAGAAATAAATATAATTACAAAAATGAATTTGTATAAGTAATGTGAAAGATAAAATGTCGTATTTTAATGATTCGCTTTTTTATTTATTTGTTACTTTTTGCTTGATCAAAAAGTAACCAATCCCGAAATTTCGGGATAAAATTCCTGCGCAATACAAGTTAAAGCGATATAAATATTTGTACATTTATTTACTCATGAACTTCGCTTTACTGTATTGCTTAATAGTCCCACCGCTATTTTAAATGCTTGTTTTGTACGTAAATTCTAGAAGGTCGGT
>JBBQMQ010000415.1:0-4288 GCA_038329115.1 Bacteroidales bacterium | reverse complement strand
TAATATCTGGCTGAATAGTAAAATTTTCAAAATCACAGATAAACTGAAAACTTCCGGCAATCGGGTTTATCAATATTGGTTCATCATTTAATGTGGCCAATATTGGCGAATAGCAATTAACTAAAAAACCTTTGAACGTACGGACTTTCCTTAGTTTTGAATCGGACGAAATTTCCACAAAATCACTTCTTAAAGCATCTTTTTGTTTGTGTACTGAAATATAATCCTTCAAACTATTGATACCAAAATGATTGCTCAAATAAACAGTGAGCTTTTCAGGCGAACGAAGAAAAATTAGCTTCTTGCTTCTTCCCTGAATCTGCTGTTCCAAAATACCATTATCAAGCATAGTTTCTATAACACTATGCTTTAGTTTGCTCAATGGTATTTTTTCTCCATTTTGCATTAAAATTAGTTTTTCTGCTATGCCAATGGGTAAAATCATTCTTCAGCGTGTTGAGTAATAATTAAGTTTACTTTGGTTATGCTTTCAGCGTCTTTGTGTAATTTGTAGATATGATTAAATGCAAGTGCATCATTTTCTATAGGAGACCCATTGATTAATAATATATTTCGATCTTTCGCAAATTTTAAAATTCCTCGTACATTGGTTGGGTGAAGTTTGCCTATTTCATCCATCATACAATGCAAACGGAAATCTTTGAACCGCTTTGAAACACTTTCTTTGAAAACATTGAGCAACATTATATTCAACATTGCCTTAACTAATGTATCTGTTCCTTCTGAACCAACATTAGTTAGTTTTTCCACCCAACCTGTATTGTTTTGATTTTCTTCAATCCTGAATTTCAACTCAAAAGAGTCGGACAATGAAACAATATCTCTTTTTACTTCATTGATTTTTTTGACAAACTGTTTAAGCAGATCAACCGCATCTTTGTTTTTCTTTTCCTGATTACCTGACGAGAACAAGTTTGGTTCACCAAATTCCATAATGTTCTCGTCATTGAATTTCTTTATCATCAACAGTAATTGCACAATTTCATTTTTGCTATCCTCCACTTTCAATTCAATTTTCTTGATAACACCTGCACCAATTGACTCCCTTTCTACAAAGTCGTTATTAATCTTGGTGATAATTTTCTGAATTTCACCTGATTGTGCCAAAAGATTGTCTGTTTCTGTTCCGATAGTAGAAACAATAAACGCAAAACGCTCATTTACCTCTTTTTCAATTCGTTCTATCTTCCGTTCTTCTACAAAATCAGACAGCATTTCTGCAAAAGCAATTAAAGTGATTTCGGTAGGTATCTGTTTTTTGAATTTGAAAATATTGTTTTCGCTAAATTTCCCCAGAAAGTCGGTAGCTGTATTCCGCAATTCTTCTTTGCGATTGTGTAATTTTTCGTAATGAATGGATTTAACATCATCTATTAATGTTTTGACCCGCTTTTCGGTAGGCAAATTTAGGTTGAGATTTCCAAAATAATCGGCAATTGATTTGAAGCATTCGGTATTCTGGAATTCAGAAAATAAAGCAATGTCTTCTTTAATGATTTTGAGTTTATTATCAAATTCTTGCGCAATTAACTGAATCGCAGATAATTCATTGGTTATTTCAGCGTGTTGCTTCTGATATTTTTCACTTTCTATTTCTAATTGCCTGTCGAGTTGTTGTTTCTGTTGTTTGAAATCATTTACTTTATCTATATACTGTTCTTTGTCGTAACGGTAGCGTTCAACAATGGCACGGTTATTTTCTATAAAGCCCAGGTTTGCCTCAATTTCTTTGAGCTTTGAGTCGATTTCGTTCAATCTTTTGGTATCAGCTCCTTTATCCGAAAGTTCTATGTTTTTACGATTCTGTATTTCGGCTTTTTGATTGTTAATTTCAACTTTTTTCGACTTTATTGCAGCTTCAATTTCAATCAATACATTATTTTTTCGATCGTTTTCAGCATCAATTATTTTATCACGTTCCTTTTCTCTCGCCTTAATGACTTTGTTGTTTTCGTCTTCGGCACTGCGAACATTTAACTCTGTAATCTTTTCATTTTCAATCGCTTCTGCAATATTAGTCTCAATGATTTCGAGCTGATAATTGAGCTCCGTTTGAGCCTTCGCCTTCAGGTCATTCAGCTTTATCACCGTTTCAGATTGCTTATTTTTCGCTTGCTCTAAGTTGTAGTCAATTTCACGAATAATATCCTTCTGCTCACGAATTTTTGGCTGATATTTCTTTTTAAATTTCTCTTTATCCTCTTCCAATTGCTGAGATAATTCCAAAATTGATTGTTTTAAGGCTTGAGCCTGTCCGCTTAGATTCTTTTTATCTAATTCATAATCGGCAACTGTTTTCACCGTTTTGTTAATCTCAACCAGATCAATTTCAATACCGTAAAAATTGTTTGATTTTTCCGTCAAACGTGGATTTAAGAACGGATTGAATAAAACACTTTTTTCATCAATTACCTTTCCAATCGTTTTATCCCAATCGGGGTAATTTTCGGTCAGCCAACCGTACAGAGAATCTTTACTATTGGCAATGTATGACTCAATATCAGTAATATTTGCGTTAATATCAGCGTTTTGGATCTCAATTTTTCCCTTGTCGCGATCAAAATTTTTCTGCAGATTTTGCTCGTCAAGATCCCATTGTTTCTGAATGGTTTCTATGCGTTTGCTCGAATTGTCCTTATCAATAGGTAATTGCTTTATTTTATTTTCAAGTGATTGTAGTTCCTTTTCCAAATTGCGTATATCATCCTCAAAAAAACGGGTATGCTTAATTGCCTCTTTATTGATTCTCAGGTTATTCACAATTCGTTTTTTGTCTTCCCACTCTACACGTAATCGTTCAATTTCGCTTTTGTGTTCATCACGGAAATTTTCAATTTTTCTGTTGAACTCCTTATTCGTTTTGTCCTTGAATGTGAGAAAATCAGCATTCACGCTGTTCTTTTCTGCATTTTTCCCATTCAAGAAATCATTGTACTGATTTTCTAACGCATTGAGTATCGACTGAAATTTCACTTCCAAATCTTGAAATTGTGCTGAAAGAATATTTTTTTCGTCTGTCAGGTTGTTTTGTTCCCGCTCAAAATCAGATTTTTTTTCAACCGTTTCCAAAATTTGGTTGATATTTTTTTGTACATATTCTTCAGATAGTCGCTTCGCTGTTTTTAGATTCTCATCCTGAACACGAATATCTCCTTTGATTTTTGTCGCCTTTTCGTCAAAAATCTCTTTAGCTCGTTTTTGTTTTTTTATAAAGACGTCCACTTTCTCTTTCTGTGTTTGCAATCTCTCTGAAACAACAGGCTCGTCTTGTTCATTTTTATTTACAGCCCACGCTAATTCCTTCGCTATTTGTGTCTTTTCTCTTTCCAAATGGCGAATAGCAATATAAAGTTTCGCAATATTTTCCGCCTGTGTAGTAGTTGATGGCATTTTGAATTTACGAATATCAGTCAGTTGCGTTTCAAAGTTGTTCAAATGGTGAGCATACTGGTTCAAATCAATCCGTACATCATTATCTAAGGATAAAATTATGGTCTGCTTAATAAACTCCGCTTCCATTTTGGAGTTGAGGAAAACGTTTTGAATCGTTTTTGGAACTTGTTGGTAATCTTTACTTTCGAGAATAGAATATCGCCTGAATTCGTGTTTTTTATCGGCATTATTCCCGTAAATTATGTCACGATATTCTTTATATTCATCAATTTTTCGCTTGCTGTAAAATATTTTGTGAGCGTCGAGTTTTGCCGCTATTCCATCCCAACTATCAGGCACATTGCCATTTTCATTTACAAAATAATGTTGTTTGTATTCTCCACTGAAGAAGCGAAAACAAACTTTATGTTGCGATTTATACGATATGACACAAAATTTGCCATCCTCCCGAACCACTTCATAAATAATATACGAGTTGCTATGTTTGAAATAATAATCTACATAAGAATCTTTCTGCTTGGGAATGCCAAGTCCCAAGGTATCTGCATTATAAAAAAACAAGATAGCCCGAAGTAAGGTGCTTTTGCCAACGCCTTGCGTACCAATAAAATGCACATTTCCATCAAGGTTTACCTCGGCATATTTTATTTGCGCACTATTGATAAATGTGATTTTATTCAGGAATCTCATTTTGAACGTCCTCCGGGATATTTATATTATTAACCAACTCTTCTAAATATTTAAATGACGATAAAATCTTGTACGATTTCAAAATTTCGTTTTCTATTTCGGCAAAACCTTCTTTACAAAGGCTATCTACAACTCTTGTAACGACTTCATCATAAGGAGTTTTATCATCCGACTTAAGTACCTT
>JBBQMQ010000414.1:0-4299 GCA_038329115.1 Bacteroidales bacterium | reverse complement strand
AAACTGCTTTTTTATTGGACGATGACTTAAGAATAGGTGCATGAATATATCCACCTATTAAATTATTGCCCCAAAATGCACTAAATTCAGTTTGTTTGGCAATACTGTAATCTAACTTATGAATGCGTGATGAACCATTTTCGATACGCTCAGGATGCTGCCACATAATGGGGACATTATTGGAGAGTGGCCATTGAATTGTGAGATTTTCAACAACCAGGTTTGTGATGTTTTCGGCAACAACTGCTGCCAAAACACCGCCTGCTTTTGGATGGTCTGATGCTTTTGGGAATTGTGCACTACCCGATCCGGCGAGAAAAGGAGTTGGGTCTTCAATCATTGGATAACGCAACATGATGTCACGCATAACCACATTTTCAATGAAACCACCTTTGGCACAAGTCAGCATAATCCGACCTTCGGTTTCGCATATAAAATTAGTAATTATTACATTCCGAATTCCGCCCAGCTTACTTTTTTCAGTCAGTTTATTGACCATAATTTGAATTGGTCGATTAAATATCAGTGGTGCGTTGGTATTTGAAGTTACATTGGAAATGGTAATTCGGTCATAAATTGCTCCATCTTTTACGTAAATGCCAATGGCACGCGAAGATTTGTTGATAATACAATTACTAAAAGTTACATCGGTCATGTCTTTATTTGATTCATTACAGCCCATTTTGAGTCCAACACACAGCGTTTCGATAATGCAGTTTGTAACCGTAACCCTGTGACATTCACGACTATCTTCGGTGGTTTTCAAACAAATTGCATCGTCGCAGGTTTTAATATAACAATCGGAAACAATTACGTCGTTACAACCGGTAATATCGATACCGTCGGAATTAGGACTATATACGTTATTCACAATGTTTATTCCTTGTACTTTAGCCACATCGCAATCGAACAAATGTAAATTCCATCCTCCTCCGGTAAGAATAGTAACCTCTTTAACTGTGACATTTTGGCTCCTTGTCAACTCAATTAACGGGCTAATTTTCTCCTTTCTAGCACTTATCCAACGAGGAATAACCATATTTCCATGTGCGTCTTTTTCGTATTCTTTCCAAAACGATTCGCCATTACCATCAATAACTCCCTTACCTTCAATAGTTATGTTGGACGCATTATCCGAAACAATTAAATGGTAGGGCTGTCTATCAATATTATGTCCCCAAGTAAGTGCGGTATAATCTGCAATATTGGGAGAACCTAACAATACTGCACCAGCTTCTATCCGTAAGGTTACATTTGATTTCAGAAAAATTGTTCCAGATAAATACGTTCCATTTTCAAGCACAACAGTTCCACCACCATCGATATTTGCTTTATTTATAGCCGATTGAATATACGCGGTATTCAATGTAATACCATCCCCTTTTGCACCAAAACTTACCACTTTATAATCAGCGCTAAACACCGAAATGGACAAAAATATAAGGCACAGTGTAATGCCAAACTTCTTTCTTTTGTGAATTTTCATTCGTATAAAATTTAATGATTTGTTTTAGTTAAATAAAATCGTTTTTCAAAACCACCAACAAGTATTTTAAAATATCCATTTTCAAGCATTTGACATCCGTTTTTGTCAGGATAACTCAAATGTTCATTGGGCTTTATAGTGAACTTAACTATTTTCTCTTCCCCTTTTTTTAAGTGTATCTTTTCAAAATGTTTCAAGAGTTTAACAGGACGTGATATGGTTCCAACTTCATCTGAAACATACCACAATATGGCTTCTTTGCCGGGAAGATTTCCAATGTTCCTAACTTTTATAGTTGCGGTAATTTCTTGACTGTCTTTTGTCAATATTGAGTCGCTTAATTCCAATTTACTGTATTCAAATTTTGTATAACTTAACCCTTGACCAAAAGGAAATAAATTATTTCGTATAGGATTATTATTCCAATAAATATTATATTCAGATGATTTTGTATAATAAGGACTCACATGACCAACCGCTAAAGGATAAGTAAAAGCCAATTTAGCTGAAGGATTTACACTTCCCGAAAGTATATTAACTATCGCATCAGCTCCCTTAATACCTGGATATCCTGCAAATAGAATTGCATTTATTTTATCAGCTTGTTCAGTAAATACTCTTGGTCTACCTTCGAGTAATACAACCACCACCGGTTTTCCAGTTTGAATAGCCGCATCCATTAAATTTAGTTGCATTTTATCCAATGTCAAATCATTAATATTGCCCATAAATTCGCTGTACGGCTTTTCACCAACAGCTAATACAATAATATCGGAATTTTTGGCATCACTAATAAATTGCTGTTTTTCTTTTTCAGAATTTATTCCTTCCAACTCAATACATTTCACGTTTTTTGTACCAAATTTAGCTAGCATAGCCTCATACAACGTTTTCATATTGGCAGGCTGTTGTTTTTCGGGAGCTCCCAACCATTCATAAGTCCAAGGACCATTGAGCATACCCTTTGAATTTGCACCCAGCCCTGAAATCAGGATTTTTTTTCCCTTTGATAAAGGTAATATTCCATCATTTTTCAGTAATACGATAGACTCTTCGGCAACTTCTCTGGCTACAATCTGGTTTTTTGTTTGCTTTACATTCGAAAGCAATTTTTTAGATGGGTAGGGATTGTCGAATAATCCTAACTCAAATTTCAACTTTAAAATGCGACTAACTGATTCATCGATGCGTTTCATTGAAATTCTACCTTCAGCTACTAACTCTTTCATATTTCTAATAAAAAGAAAAGAATTACAAGCCATATACATATCAATTCCTGCATCCACTGACCTGAAAGTACCTTCTTTTTGATTTTCGACCGTTTTATGCATTAATTCCAAACGCTCAATATCCTTAATATCAGTCACAACTACACCTTTAAAACCTAACCGTTGTCTTAGCAATGTATCCAACAGAAATTTTGATCCGTGCACAGCTTCACCATTTAGTTCTCCGCTATTTATCATTACCGTTTTAACTCCAGCATCAAAGGCAGATTTAAAAGGAGGTACAAAATACTCCCAAAGTACTTGGGCAGGAATTTCTGAAGGTGAACGGTCATATCCATATTTAGGATCAGAATATCCAATAAAATGCTTGGCGCAAGCACTTAATTTTGCTGGTAAAATTTCGGAACAACCTTCATACGATTTAATATAGGTTTTTCCCATTTCGGAACATAAAAATGGATCTTCACCGAAAGTTTCATAAAAACGAGGCCAATAGGGGTTTTTACCAACATCCAATACGGGCGCAAAATTCCACGAAAGTCCTATTGGTGCGGTTTCGATAGCACAAACATTCGCCACATTCGCCACAACTTGTTGGTTAAAACTACAAGCTAAACTTATATTATGTGGGAAAATAGTACCTTCTGAAATGTAATTTGCACCATGTACATGGTCAATTCCAATAATTAATGGAATTTTCAACCGCGTTTCTTCAACCGCAATTTTCTGAATAGCAGTTATAAATTTGAACCATTTATCATAATTATCGCTGCCACTTAGAAACGATCCAATGTTATATTTTATAACGGATTCATGAAAATTATCCACATTCAAATCCAAGGATTTTGATCCATCAAGTGTAATAGTACTGAAACAAAACTGAGTCATTTGACATATCTTTTCATCCAAGGTCATTATTTGAATCAACGAATCAATTCTATTCAATTCTTTGGATGAGATTGAAAAGGCTGAAAAAAAATTGGCAAATAGGAGAATTATTGCAACTAATATTTTTTGCATAAAATTGTAATTGAGTCGAAATTATTGGACTATCAGCTTAGTGTTAAAATTGTCGTGATTATTTGCTAAACTTATAATATATATTCCGTTTACGAGACCATCTAATTTTAATATATTTAAACCTTGTTGAGCTACTCCATTTTTAATAATTTTTCCTGTCAAATCGCTAATGCTATATTTTGTATTGTTCAATGGACAATTCAAATATAACTTATTATCATGCAGCGGATTTGGGTAAATCTGAACGTTAGCCAATTCAGAAGAAAGATACAATTGAGCAACATCTGTTGTAGATTTTACCGTAATTCTCTTTTTTGTAGAAGTTGCTTTTAAGTTATTATTGTCATAAACATCTGCATAAATATCCCACACACCTACAACAGGGTTTGACCATTTGCCAACCAAAGGAAATCCATCATTTGTATATATTTTTATTGTTTCAAAAGGAGAAATGGTATTGGTAGCAAAATAATCAATTTTACTAATAAATCCATCAATATCCCATGTAGCGGCTTTTAAATCAACAAACGTATTGTTGCTGAATTGACTATTTGAAACTGGGCT
>JBBQMQ010000413.1:0-4300 GCA_038329115.1 Bacteroidales bacterium | reverse complement strand
CTCTTTAAACTTTACTTCCAACAACATTAACTGGCCGTCATAACCCAAAATTTTGCGGACTAATCCACCATTAACTTCAACCGAAGGAAGTTCCGAACCAAATAGAAATTTTTCACTTTTTGTTTGCATAATCATATAATTTATTTTTTTAATTCCTGAATGTAACCATTGCCTTTAAATGAAATCGTTGCTCCATTCAGAGTAACTGTTCTGTTTATTTGCTCTCCGAAGTTTTTATTTACTGTTATAAATAAAAATGTATATCCGCTTTTCATAACTACTTTGGCAGCTGTTATGTTTTCATCATCTTTCAATAATTCAATATTTGCCACATTAGGTTCAAAGCCGGATGTAACTTCCCGATTCAAATCATATAAACCGTGTGGCTCAATTACTGAAACAAACGTGTGATGGCTTGCTTTTGGCTCTCTGACCATAAAAGCTGGAGTATTCCGGAGATTAAAATCCGGATCACCTGCCCCAATTCGAGTCATCATGAATTGAGAATTTGCATTGGCAAGTGTTGTAATGCTGTAAAACCTATTTTCGTTGAACCAGGTGAAAGCTGCAGTTGGCTTATCTGTTTTTCCGGTTGCTTCGAGCCACAAGTGCTGATATCCGTTTTTGGTGCCCAATGCCTTCAATTCTTTGGTGTTTTTTTGATACGGAAAATCGGTCGAAACCATTTGTCCGTTGTAATAAAATGGGAAATCAAGATTATGAGTGGAATCCGAAATCACCTTGAAAATATCAATCACTACCGGATATTCAAATGCTTTATTGCTGATCATCGCCGTGGTTCGGGTCATCGCCACGCCATTGTATGCATTGCGTTCAACAGCTGATACAACCTGAATGTCGGGGTTTTTGGCATCAAAATAATTGATGTCGGAATGATATTTCGACGAAAGCTTAATATCGCCGTTGAAATCACTTTTTCCATCCACAGTCACCGTGTTATGAGCAATGGTTTGTGTTCCCCAGGTTTTGTTCTCTTTGGTATAACCACCACCGTCCTTCGGTTCGATATTCAGAAAACGCACCGAACCGTAATCGGGCAAAATGCAATTTCCATTATCATATAAAACAATAGAAAGTTTATCGTAATGACCGTGCGACAAACCGTGTGAAGTTGCTTTAAAGGTCAGACAGGTTTTTCCATTTCTTATAATACCCACACCGCCTTCATCACCGTTTGCTCCATCGTGAAACAGTATAGATTTTTGTTCGAATTTAGGATATTTCTCTTCGTAAAAAGCCTTTGCAGTGGCCAATCCTTCACCCGAAATAATAAACGCATTTTGCTGACGGGCAATGTCGAGCAATTGTTTGTTGTCCGGATTATTTTTGTAGGCAATATCAACGGCATACACAATTTCCTGTGTTTCGTAGGTTTTGTGAAGCGCATCGTTCAGATAGAAAAACTCACCGTTGTAAGCACATTGAAGCACAGTATTGACCGCCTTTTGCAGAATACCGTCCCGATACTTGAAAATATTGAGTTCCGGTTGCTGATTTTGAATAACCTGTGCGAAAGTCATAAACGGCCAGATAGAATAACGCTGGTAATACGGCCCCTCGGTGAAATAACCGTCAGGTGAGAAAAGTACATCCAACTGGCGGATAAATCCGGTTTTCCCATCTTTTTTTGATCCGTATAAAGCTTTATCAATCAAATCCTTGTCATTCATTACGTAACCAATCATACCAACTGCTGCAAGCGCCCACGTGCCGTGATTATGCATTAAATTAAACGTCCGGTAGTTGCTTTCGTTCCCGTTCGAAAGGAATTCAGCCATCGGTTGAAACAAGTTTTTTTCGATAAACTTCCTGTCTTTATCCGAAATAAAATTATACACACAATCGTACGCATTGGCGGTATGAACCAACCAAACTGCATCGTTCAGTGTTTGCCAGAACAGTTTTCCGCGTGCTTCGGATTTTACTACCGGATGCAACCCCAACTTTGGATATAATTCAGCATATTTCAACAACATATCCCTCACGAATTCAGCATATTTTACGTTGCCGGTGAGTTGAAACAACGTTCCGGCAGCATTCATTTCGTAGTAATTATTCTTGTGTTTTTCGTGCGTATAACCACCGCCGCCATCCTTTGGAACCGGAACTTCAATAGGTTCTGCCAACGCCTTGTCAGCAATGGCTTTTAGTTCCTTATACGATTTGTCGAACATTGGATATTTACCAAGCGATGCTTTGATTTCCTGAACACCTTTTGGTGTCAGGAATAACCCCGGATGCTCAGCCGCCGGAGCAACTGAAACAATCAAAGAAAGGAAAATTACTAGTTTATATTTCAATGACATAATTTAGTGTATAATTATTTTTTCAGAATAACGACTTCCGTTAAACGACATAAAGTTTAGAATATAAATTCCATTTTTCAATGGCAAAATATTGGATGAAATCCCGGATGAAATTTGTTGGTAAAAAATGGTTTTTCCAACCGTATCGTGAACAGAAAGTTTTCCTGAATAAGTTGAACAAGTCGTTAATTTATGATCTGCCACAAAACATTTAAAACCGACATTTTGCAGCAAGTTTTTTATATCTGTCAATGAGCCATTGAAAAAGCTTGCTCCGGAGGTTGTACGATTTGGCATCACACGCGTGGTAGTGACAGTAGTCTGACTTGCTCCCGGTAGTTTTGCTGTCGTTCCACGATTACGACCACGAATATCCACTGCTATTTCGGGATAATCGGTAGTAGTGTAGGATAATAATGCAGAAGCAGAACCGGGTTCGTACATATTAATTGATGTTCCGGCAAGTGTCATTTTCGGATCTTTTCCGGGAATGATTTGTGTTCCTGAATACCCGAAATTGGTATATTTCCCTTGATTTATCAGGTTGTTATTCCATGTTATATCAAGCGCCGGATTTATTAAATACACATTGACAGCAGAATTGGAAGACGACGTATTGTAAACATTGTTATGAGCAATTACACTTGTAATGGGCGGTTGAGTGTATGTTGAAGTACCGTAATTAATGGCGAAAGCTTCATTGCAATCAACCATAGTATTGAAAACAACCAGCGCATTTTTCACCTGAAAATACTCATTTGCCAACGAATTCAGCTTCCCAACCATCATCGTTAAGGCCGCCCGATTGCCCGAACCTCCTAATTTTTCGAAATAGTTATTATAAACTTTATGATTTTCGCCGATGATACGAACTCCACCAGTAGAACTAAGATTATTTCCGAAGAAATAATTGCCATCTACCGTTGTTCCGTTTCCATGCCGGAGTGTCAGCATCCCTACACATTCGTAAAAGACATTATTTGAAATATAATTATTGCAGGATTTATTCGAGATGATTTCAATCTCGCCGTTACAATGTTCGAAGAAATTATTGATAATCTGAACGTTAGCAACCTGCATAGATGTTCCACTATCGCCGACCCGTATGGTCTCCTGACCATTCAGTTCTGCGCCGGTGGCATCAACATTTGAATTTCTATAACCAAAATAGTTATTATCAATGATGTGTGAAGGGACAGTTCCCATAGTCAACCAAACCACTAAAAGAGTCCCCATGTTGGTTTTATTCTGGAAAGAACAATGATCAACGCGGTTATTTTTTCCATACAAAGAAACCCATTTACTGTCAACTGTGTTATCTGTAGGGTTACAATTCAAAATTGCACAATTTGTTAATCGACAATTATTTGCAAATTCGGAACTGGAAGTCCTGAAAGAAAAAATTTCAGTTCCACTCAAATTTCCGTTTTTAAAGAAAAAACCGGAGACCTCAATATAACTTCCTGAGATTAGAAAATGTGATGTGCCACTCATTAAAACCTGACCGGGAGTTTGTGCCATTAATACAACCGGTTGCGAGGCTGAACCATTGGTTTTCAATGTTACCGTTTGGTTAGTGTATGATCCGTTTTGCCAAACGATGGTGTCACCGGCAGCCCAGCTTCCATTGTTTATAGCCGAAGCAGTTGTTATCAGTGTCCGATTGGCATCAACCGACAAACAAATTAACAGAAAAAGTAACGAAACTAGTATATTCTTCATTTTGTATAATATGCAAAAAAGGGCAAGCAAGTTGGATTACTTGCCGTGAATGTTATCATATCTGATTTGCCAAAGGGAGATCAGATTTCTTAGTTTAATTGAATTTTTCCAGCAGAGGTTTTCCCATCAATACCCATAAAACGAACCATATACATTCCTTTATTCAACGAAGTTTCTAATTTTCCGGTTGTTTTTGCAGATAGAACTTCAGCACCTGCCAGATTGAATACTTTTAAACTTCCGGCCTCAGT
>JBBQMQ010000412.1:0-4310 GCA_038329115.1 Bacteroidales bacterium | reverse complement strand
CCTCCATTTGCGAGTTACCAATAAGAAGTCCGGCATTGTCATAGCTTTCCTGCAATGCCAATGGAGCAACTTCTTCGATAATGGCACAAATGGATTGAACGGTCATAATAAAGATAACCCCTAACCTCTAAAGGGGAACTGAATTAGTTTGTTAAAATATAATTACAATAAAATATAAAATTCCGTCTCATTCCCCTTCAGGGGTTAGGGGTTCTTCAACTACAAAATCAGTTATTTGAGCATTAGTCAGAATATTATACCAGATAATCAATTTACGTATATCACTTGGATAAACACGTTCTCGGTCATAATCTGGAAGAATTTCACCCAAATAGTTGCGAAGTTTGTCGTTATCAGCCTTTGGGTCGATAGAACAAACTCCACCGTTTTCCTTTACTTTTACAGCTTCAAGTACTTTACTTAGAGGAACTTCAGCCGTTTCTGTAAAAATGGCAATGTCACCCAATGAAACCACTTTATCTTTTGTGTAAGCCGGAATGCGCTTTCCATCAATTAATGATTCGACAATCAACATATTTTTTCCCTGCGATACTAATTTGAAAAGCCCGGGTTTACCGGTCATTGATAAAATTTCTTTCAACATAATTATTTTCCTAATAAATTTTTAATCGACAAATATACTACTAATTGTCAATTTTTCAACTTTGAATTATTAATTTTTAATTATTAAACGGGTAAGTTCTTTAAGTTTGATTTTTCCTTCATAAATAGCCTTTCCGGTAATTACTGCAGGAATCAAAGCATCATTCAACAATTTAATATCACGCATAGAACTAACTCCACCGCTGGCTATGAGATACATATCTGGTTTTTCAGCAAGCATTTTTTTATATAGTTCAATTGCCGGTCCCTGCAACATGCCATCTTTACTAATATCTGTACAAATTACTTTATTGATTCCTTGTTTCATGTAATTGAGGATGAAAGGCATTAAATCAAGTTCGGTAGTTTCCAACCATCCGCCTACAGCTATTTTTTCATCTTTCACATCGGCCCCGAGAATTATTTTTTCACCTCCATGGGTAGAAATCCATGAAGAGAAAACTGCTGGATTTTTTACAGCTATACTCCCACCTGTAATCATACTTGCGCCGCATTCAAAGGCTATTCGCAGGTCCTCATCTGACTTTAAACCACCTCCAAAATCTACGATCAGATTCGTACCGGATGTAATTTTTTCCAACACATTGTGATTTACAATATGATGGGCTTTTGCTCCATCTAAATCGACCAAATGCAACCGTCGAATACCTGCATCAGCAAACATTTTGGCCACTTCAAGCGGATTCTCGTTATAAATGGTCTTTTGAGCATAATCGCCCTGCGAAAGTCGAACACATTTTCCATCAATCACATCGATGGCCGGAATTATTTCAATCACTTTTAAAAATTGGGTTACATGTTATTGGAAATGTTGAACAAAAGTACTAAAAAAGGGCTAAAACCACAAATGATTATTATCTGTTAAACTATAATATGTATATTTGCAAGATAATTAAAAAACAAATATGGCATTTGATTTGACCACCATTTTAGAAATAGCTCCGGCAGCTGTTATCGGACTTACGGTTCACGAGTTTTCGCATGCGTATATGGCTTACCGCCTGGGAGATAGCACGGCCAAA
The DNA here is from genome assembly GCA_038329115.1 of Bacteroidales bacterium. GTDB lineage: Bacteria > Bacteroidota > Bacteroidia > Bacteroidales > Paludibacteraceae > Paludibacter. Next base: position 2,664 of record JBBQMQ010000412.1, on the reverse strand, counting down.
GATGATGGACGTCTGACGCTTAATCCACTGAAACACATTGACTGGCTTGGTTTTTTTCTAATTATTATTGCCGGATTTGGCTGGGCTAAACCAGTGATGTTCAATCCAGATAACCTAAAAAACAAGCATCGCGATGAAATTCTGATTTCCATTGCCGGACCGATATCCAATTTTATCGTCGCCCTTTTATTTCTTGTAATTGCTCGGTTGCTTTATTCTGTTGATTATTTTAACGGGAATGCTTCAGGAATGCAAATTATAAATATGATACTGATTTGGAGCATGATTAATTTCGGACTGTTTGTTTTCAACCTGATTCCAATTCCACCACTCGATGGTTCGCACATCTATCTCACCTATTTAAAAGACATTCATCCAAAATTGATGATGAATTTGTATCGCTGGGGAATGTTCGGGTTGTTTGCTATCATTATTGCAGAAAACCAATTTCACCTCAATATTCTTCATCTTTCTGAATTTGTGAATGGAATTAGCCGGTTTTTTATAGGATTGTTGAGATTTAATTGAGGAACTTAGTTCGCCATTATATTGGTTAACTAGTTGGTTGTTAATTGTTAGATTGAATTAGAATATTTCCGCCATCATGCATCGAACACTGCCACCTCCCACTTTTTCGATGGTTGGAATGGGAATGACCAACAGCTCGTTATACGATTTAAGCAATTCTATCTGATGCTCTGTCAACGAATTGAAAGCGGACTGCGACATAACCATGAAAAGTTTGCCATCCCTGTTTCCCACCTGCAACATATTGCCTGCAAAGTTGTGCATTTGATCTTCCGAAATCGAAATAATTTCTTTACCTGATAATTCAAGACTTTTAAAAATTATTTCACGTTCCTCCTCATTGTCAATGCAATCCAGACAAACAACGGCATATTCTTTAGCCAATGTCAGCATTACATTGGTATGATAAACAGGAAGTCGTAAGCCGTTAATAGATTGATTGGCATGAAAATAAACCGGTTTATATTCAAAAGTATGGCAAAATTGCAGAAACACAGACTTATCAGTTCGCTCTGACAAAGCTGCATACGCAATTTTATTCGTTCTATCCAGAATCATGCTTCCGGTTCCTTCCAGAAAGCGATTTTTTTCTTCCCAAAACGTAAAATCATCTACATTATTGATCGGTGAACCGTGCAAGGAAACGAATTCAATAATGTCCTTTCTCCGCTCTGCCCGCCTGTTTGGAGCAAACATTGGATAAAGAACTACCTGCCCACCTTCGTGAAACGAAATCCAGTTATTCGGAAATATAGAATCGGGAGTATAAGGTTGCTCAGTATCTTTAACAACCAATATATTAATGCCATTCGCACGAAGCTGTTCCACCATACTATTGAATTCAGAAAGAGCAAGTTGTTGAATTTCCGGATCCTGCGCATCAGTCTTTTGCTGAAAATAATTGTTCACAGCCGTTTGCTCATTGAAACCAAAAGCCGCCGGTTCAATCATTAAAATGGTGTTTGTTGTCTGTTGGAGCATAGTTTTAATCATTATTTCTTATTAATGGTAACGTGGAACAACGCAGCAAACCGCCCATCTTGGAGATTTCAAAATAAGGAATGCGTTCAACAGTTAATCCCCAATTGTTTTCTAAATAGTCATTTAAACGGTTGAAGCGTTGCTCTGAAACAACCACTGAGGGTGAAATGGAAAATACATTCGCATTCATATAATACATTTCTTCACGGGTGATTTCAAAAATATTTTGTTGTCCAAACATATCCAGCAACGTGTGATAATCATTAAGATTGGAAAAACCGTCTTTGTAGAGAATGGCTTTTCCAGTACCCACAGGCATAAACGTGCAATCCAAATGCAATGCTCCCCAGTGTGGATCTGTATCGTTCTTTTTTAATTCAATAGGAATGAATGTTTTCTCTGGTATTATTTCTTTCAGAAAATTGAATGCATACAGATTTGTACGCGCAGTTTTTAGTTGTGGATAATCAGGTTTGGTATAAAGTCCCACGAAAACAACATCGTTGTACAACACAACATCACCACCTTCGACATGCGCTTTTTCGGGCAGATTGTAGATTTTGTTGTACGGAATCTGATCATAGATAACCTCATAGGCTTCTTTTTCATCTTCGCGGTCGGGAATAATGTTGCAGTTGATGATTTTATCGTTGATAACGAAAGCCACATCGCGGGCAAAAACCTGATTGCAATTCTCAAGCGTCCAGGGGCGAAAAACCTGTACATTGTATTTCAACAGTACTTTTTCGAAGGCACTTATTTCCTTGTAAATGGCCTCTTCGCAGGGATACACTCCGTTGAGAACCGATTCGTAGGACTTGGCATCGAAGGTTTTGTCGATAGTGGGTACGTTTCCGATAGAACCGGGTTGTCCCAGAACCACTGCGTGCAAAGTTGATGTTTCATTTTTTACATTCAGATGCATAGGGTCGGAGTTTGGACAAAGATAGTAATACCTGAATGAAATTAGAACGCGACAATGGAAAAAATGTTGAATTATTGCATAAATATTTATTGGTATAGGCGCTTAGAGCGCACTAATTTTATATTATTTGCCTCCTGCTTTAGCTGGAGGTTAATAGGATTAAATGTTTAAGGCTTTAGCCAAATTATATTTGATTGACAAGAACTTACAGCTATAAATATTTTTGGCTA
>JBBQMQ010000411.1:0-4316 GCA_038329115.1 Bacteroidales bacterium | reverse complement strand
AATACTAAAATCAGTATGAACATTCAAGTATTAGGCACCGGCTGTGCGAAGTGTAAATCACTCGAAAAAGCCACTCGTGAAGTTGTTGAGCAAAACGGTATTAATGCCACGATTTCGAAAGTTGAAGACATTGTTGAAATTATGAAATTCAACATTATGACTACTCCTGCATTGGTGATTGATGGAAAAGTAGTAGTAAAGGGCAGAGTCCCTTCAAACAGCGAACTAAAAGAATTACTAACTTCAAAAACATACAGAATATGAAAAAACTCATTTTAGTTTCAGCATTGCTTCTTTTGGTAGTATCATTATTTACGGCAAGTGCCATTAAAACTGAGAAGAAATCGGAGTCAACTATTGCTTCAGCTGCAAAAGTAGAAGTCTATTACTTTCATTTTACACGTCGTTGCGTAACTTGTCAGGCTGTCGAAACCGAATCTCAGAAAGCCATAGCAGCTCTTTACCCAAGCCATTTTAAATCAGGTAAAATTACTTTCAAAGCGGTGAATCTGGACGATAAAGGAAGTAAAACCATGGCCGACAAATGCAAAGCGGAAGGACAGGCTTTGTTGGTAATCAGTGGAAATAAAAGAGTTGATTTGACAGATACAGGTTTTATGTATGCTCGAAGCACCCCCGAAAAACTGAAAGCTGAACTAAAAAAAGTGATTGATCCACTTATCAAATAATCAATAATGGAATTCTTGCAAAGCATTTTAGAGAACTCACAATATGCTTTTCTGACTGCATTTATATTGGGGTTGATGACTGCTATCAGTCCTTGCCCGTTGGCAACCAATATTTCGGCTATTGGTTTTATTAGTCGGGATATTGAAAATCGCAAAAAGGTTTTCTACAGTGGATTGGTTTACACATTTGGCCGAGGGATAAGTTACACACTTTTAGCTGTAATCTTGTTTTTTGGAGCAAGTAAATTACATGTTTCCATGCTCTTTCAGGGTTGGGGCGAAAAACTGTTAGGTCCTGTTCTGATTCTTATCGGTCTGTTTATGCTTGATGTTATCAAAATAAAATTTCCCGGTCTCACTGGTTTAACTGACAAAATTGGAGAAAACAGCAAAGGAAGTTATTGGAGCACACTTTTATTGGGAATGGTTTTCGCCTTGGCTTTTTGTCCGTATAGCGGCGTTTTGTATTTTGCCATGCTCATTCCAATGACCATTTCAAGCGCAAGCGGCTTATATCTGCCTATAGTGTTTGCCATTGCCACCGGACTTCCTGTTATCCTTTTTGCATGGCTATTGGCTTTTGCCGTGGGGAATGTAGGTAAATTGTACAATCAAATCAAAATAGTTGAACTATGGTTTCGTAGGGTAATTTCAGTTGTATTTATCGGAGTTGGAATTTACTATATAGTGATATTTATCTGCGCCCTAACCCCCTGAAGGGGGAACTAAATTACCTTTACTTGTTTTCATTTCATTTTCACATTTTAAAAATGAATATTCAAATCTTAAAATCCCGTTATTTTCAAATTTCATTGGTTTTGTTACCAATTTGGTATCTGGTTTATACAAACTTGCATCCACTTACCAATTGGTTTATTGATACGGTATTACGTATGACCAAAGGTGCACACAGTACCGAGGCATTGCGCTTCTTTATCTTTGAGTTTCCAAAAGTAATTCTTCTTCTTACACTGATTATTTTCTTTGTAGGTATTATTCGCAGTTTCTTTACGCCCGAACGTACCCGCAAAGCGTTGGAAGGAAAAAAAACATTTACCGGAAACGTGATGGCATCAATGCTGGGAATTGTTACACCTTTTTGTTCATGTTCTGCTATTCCGCTGTTTTTGGGATTTGTAGAGTCTGGCGTTCCACTGGGCATAACATTCTCCTTTCTGATAGCAGCACCTATGATTAATGAGGTGGCTGTTATTCTTCTTTACGGTATGTTTGGTTGGAAAGTAGCTGCCATTTATATTGGTACAGGATTAATTATCGCTATTCTTGCCGGTTGGATTATTGGTAAATTGAAACTCGAAAAATGGGTGGAAGAATGGGTGTATGAAAATCAATCAGGCAAAGGCAAAGACGAAGATGAAGAAAAGTTCAATATTTCAGCCCGTATTACTATGGGCTATGATGCAGTGAAAGAAATCGTTGGCAAAGTTTGGTTGTATGTGGCTTTAGGTATTGCAGTTGGTGCCGGTGCACACGGATATGTGCCTGCAGAATTTATGGTTTCCTTTATGGGTAAGGATGTTTGGTATGCTGTCCCGCTTTCTGTTCTCATTGGTATTCCGCTTTATTCAAATGCTGCCGGTATTATTCCTATTGTTTCAGTACTAATTGAAAAAGGTGCTGCATTAGGAACTTCTTTAGCTTTTATGATGTCTGTTATAGCATTGTCCTTGCCCGAAATGATTATCTTACGTAAAGTACTCAAAATGCCTTTAATTCTCACATTCATTGCCATTGTGGGTGGTGGAATTATGATTGTTGGATTCCTTTTTAATTTTATATTTGGCTGATAACTAACGTATTAAATAAACACGCATAAATAATAAACACATGAAAATTGCAGTACCAACAAAAGAAAACAACCAAATTGACAATCATTTTGGACATTGTGAGTTTTACACTATTTTTTCAATTTCAGATAATAAGGAAATAATCCGCAATGAAAGATTGGATTCCCCACAAGGTTGTGGTTGCAAGTCCAACATTGCTTACGATTTAAAGGAAATAGGTGTGACAATCATGCTTGCCGGAGGAATTGGCGAAGGAGCTATAAACAAACTGTCTTCGCAAAATATTCAGGTGATTCGTAATTGTAACGGCGATGTGCACGAACTTGTAGAAGCATATCTGAACGGAAATCTGGTTGATAGTGGAACGAGTTGTGCGGCTCATGGAAATGAAACAGAGCATGTTTGCAATCACTAAAACACAATTTGATTATTTTTGAACTAAAAGAACTTTACCAACATATTTCCGAAGCCATTTCCCTGCATACTTTGTGTGGCAAAGGCAGCGGAAATAGTGGGGAAAGAAGTTTTGTAATTTAGTTCGTTATTCTTTGTTTGACGATGCAAAGATAAAGTATTATTTTTGAATTACAATAGTATCACTAATAAATTATTTTGTTATCACTAATATTTTTATTAACTTTGTCCCGAAGTTGATTGAAAAGCAAGTTAAATTGACTATCAACATGTAATTTAAGAGCGACATAACACCAAATTTATCGCAGTAATTATTTAACAAAACTGATAAAAATCAAATTATGAACGATACTTTTGCTGCAAAAGCAGCCGAATGGGATAACCCGCAAAAAGTGGCAATGACGAATAAATTTGTTGCCGAATTGTTGAAAAATGTAAGTCCGTCACCCGAATGGAAAGTGATGGAAATAGGTGCCGGAACAGGGCTAATCGGCTTACAGATACTACCGTTGGTGTCACAAGTCGTTTTTGAAGATACGTCGGAATCGATGTTGAATGTGCTCCGTCAAAAACTTACCGGCGATGAAAACGTTGAGATTCTGCACGGGGAAGTTTTCGACTATCAAAAGCAGGATATCGACTTGATTTTTTCGAGTATGGCATTTCATCATATCGAAGCTATTGAGAAAACGGTTCAGCATTTGGCAGTGATAACTAAAATTGGTGGACTGGTTGTAATTTCTGATTTGGTAACCGAAGATGGGTCGTTTCATAGCTTCGAACCAATTCCGCACCGGGGTTTTGATACGGTTGCATTGTCCGAACTCTTTACCCAAGCCGGCTTTGAAGTAGAAAAAGTGTATGTTTATAATCAGGTTTCAAAATTAATCGATTACGATCAGTTTATTCTAATGGCACGAAGAAAATGAAGGGGAATTTCAATTCAATCATCAATGAAAATCGGCCTGTGATTGTTGATTTTCATGCGCTGTGGTGTGGCCCGTGCAAAGTTCAATCACCCATTTTAAAGCAGGTAGCCGATGAGTTCGGTGAACGTGTCAAAGTCATAAAAATTGATGTGGATCAAAATCCTGAAATTGCAAGCCGGTTTCAGATTCAAAGTGTGCCTACGTTGATGATTTTCAAAAACGGCGAAATAAAATACAAACAATCGGGTGTTCACAATAAGCAACAGTTAATGAGCGTTTTGAACAGCCATTTATAGCATGAATTATTTTAAAAAATAAAGAGCAAACTGGATTCAGCTTGCTCTTTATAGTTAAAATATAGAAGTTTTATTTTACCCACGGAAGCTTATTCGCTGCCCAACCCGGAAAACCATCCATCATTTGATACACAGTTTTAAATCCTTTTTGAACCATATAATCTGTTGCCAAACCGCTTC
>JBBQMQ010000410.1:0-4317 GCA_038329115.1 Bacteroidales bacterium | reverse complement strand
CAAGTCATTAAAAGCATAGAGGTTTATGGTGACATGCATCGCTATATTCCGGTTCTGGCCAAATGGGCAGGTTTTAAACGAATTGGCGAAAAGGTCGTTCAGCATCAGGAGCGAAAATTCGGAACTACCAAATTTGGAATCGAACGCTTTATTCGTGGGCCCCTCGATTTACTTTCGGTAATTTTCATTTCTAAGTTCAGCAAGCGCCCAATGCATTTTTTTGGTGTATATGGAACCCTCACATTTATAATCGGACTTGCTTCAGCGGTGTTTGTGGGTGCTCAAAAGTTGTTTCATACCTTGAACAATGAAGCTGCTCCGCGTATTACCGAGAGTCCATATTTTTATCTTTCGCTAACAGCAATGATTATTGGAACTCAATTGTTTCTGGCTGGATTTCTTGCCGAACTAAACTTCAGGAATTCAGTTGAACGGAATTCGTACCTTATCGACAAAAAAACGAATATCTGAAAAGTTATAAATGATGAGTTTTGAATAGTCCAAAACAAATCAGCTTGAAAATCGTTCAGGGTTATACCGATTGGAGAAGTGTAATAGTCCAATCTTCGCACACTCGATTGGCCAAACACTTCTATCCATCGGCATTCTACCAGAAAGAATATTGGATTAATTGATAATTCACTTTGGTATTAAAACAATTTTCAACATGATTTCAAAATCAGAAAAAACATACAGACAACTTACTTCCGGCGAAGAAATTATTAACAGTATAACTCACGGGATCGGGGCATTGCTTAGTATTGCAGCTTTGATTGTGCTGATTATGGTTGCAGGGAAACAGGGTGATATTTGGCATTTAGTGAGTTTCTCAATTTATGGATGCACCTTAATACTCTTATATTTATCATCCACGCTTTATCATAGTTTTTCAAAGCCGAAACTAAAAAACCTGTTTGCCCGATTCGATCATGTTTCAATCTTTTTACTGATTGCCGGAACATACACTCCGATTCTTCTCATTTCGGTTCGGGGAGTTTGGGGATGGACTTTATTCGCAATCATCTGGACGGTAGCCATCGTTGGTGCGGTAATTCGGTCGATTTATCTGCATCGCTTCCGGAAATTAATGGTTGCAATTTATTTGATCATGGGCTGGATGTTTGTGCTGGCGGGAAGGCAAATTTACCTGAATCTACCCACATCAAGTTTGACATTTCTTGTTCTGGGGGGAATTGCTTATTCCGTTGGAGTTGTATTTTATATGTGGAGAAATCTTCCTTATGGTCATGGAATCTGGCATCTCTTCGTTTTAGCCGGAAGCATACTGCATTTCTTTTCGATCTATTTCATTATTAAATAAAATATTGTCATCCGGCAGCCATTTGGTTGTCATTGATTGTCAGGTTAAATGCCAACGAACTTTTGAGGCAATGTCAATCCAATCAAACAAAAACCGGCACTTCCGTATTATCCTGTAACCTTTTTGACAAATTCATTATGGGTTTTAATTACAGACACATTGGATGGAAGTTTGGGTTTATGAATGGAGATCTGGCGACCGGCAACAAGAATTTTGTTTGAATTGAAGACCAATGAAAGATTAGCCAGATACAGTTCCAATTCAGATTTTTCGATTGCAGTAATAAATGAGGTACATACATAATCGAATTTAGTACTCACCAACATATTCGCAAGGTCGCTAAAGGGCAAACTTTGCCCCAGATATATACAACGCAAACCGGCTTCAGCTGCCAGAAAGTTAAAATAGAGTAGTCCCATCTCGTGCCATTCATTCTCACGCAGGAAGAATAGGACCGTTTTTGCAGATTCGTGACGATTAAATTTGCCAGTCTCCATGATAAGACGGTTGCGTATTAAGTTTGATACAAAATGTTCGTGGGCGATAAAAATTGAACCCGACTGCCATAAGATACCAATTCGTTCGAATAATGGGAAAACTACTTGTTGAATGGTCTTCGAAAAACCAAGCTCAGTAATAATTTTATCAAGCAATCCTTCGAAGCCGAATGTATCCAGATTTACGGTATGAAATAAAAGCTGATCAACATTTTTCCCCGGATCAGTTGAATTTCGGTTAATACGAAGTACCTCCGACTGAAGCTTTTCAGAATCAAATGCGGCCACAATCGAAATTTTATAGCCATTCTTAATTAACATGGCTACATTGAGTATTCTGCGCACATCATCGTCTGAATAAGAGCGAATGTTGGTGTCCGACCGGTTTGGATCAAGCAGTTGATAGCGCTTTTCCCAGATTCGTATGGTATGAGCTTTGATTCCGGATAAATGTTCGAGGTCTTTGATTGAATATAATGACATTACTTTATTTTTACTTGTTTGAACTTAGAAACAAGCGATATTCTATTTTGTTCCAAGTTTTCGGGTTAAATATAAACAAAGCAAAGGGGATCCGATCTTTTTTTTACGATCGAATCCCCTTTGCCATTAGTTTTTTTGTAACTATTTCGAGTAACTCACATCTTCAGTTGGTAAAATAAGGGCCAGTCCAAAGTAGATCAAAATCAGATAAGGCTGGAAAAGTGCTGTAAAGGCAAAGGCCAGACGGAGAATTACAGGATCGAGATCAGGGTTGATGTAGTTTGAAATTCCGCTGATTACACCAGCAATTGATTTGTCGTTTGAGCGTGTTAACCGTTTCATTGTTCTAATTTTTAATTGTTTAAGTATAAGTTATTATTTTGAGTAGTTGCTTGCATGAGAAATTTGCTGCATTGCATATTTTTCAACTTGTTGATCAGCTTCCAATGCGGTTTCTACTGCGACCTTGTTCATGAATTCCATCTCAGTCATCCGGTTGGCAGCTTCGAAAGAAAGTTCAGCTTCAACATATTTAGCCGGATTATATTTTTCAACCTGGTTTGCCAATCCTGCTTCGATAGCTTCCAAATCGGTATCGGTATTGCGGTTTGTCCAGTTTTCAGTTTCAGTTGAAAGTTCAGCTTCAACATATTTTGCTGCATTGTATTTCTCAACCTGAAGTTCCAATTCTGCTTCGATAGCTTCGAAATTTGTTTCAGAATTATTGTTCGTCCAGTTTTCGGCTTCGGTTGCAAATTCAGCTTCAACAAAATCTGCTGCATTATACTCTTCAACCTGAAGTTCCAATCCGGCTTCGATGGCTTCGAAATTTGTTTCAGTAGTGCTGTTTGTCCAGTTTTCGGCTTCGGTTGCAAATTCTGCTTCAACAACTTCTGCAGCATTATATTCTTCTGTCTGAATCTCCAATTCTGCTTCAAGAGCTTCATAATTTGTTTCAGTTGTGCTGTTCATCCAGTTTTCAGTTTCAGTTTCAAGTTCAGCATCCACAAAATCAGATGGAATATATTCGTCTACTTGAAATTTCAATTCTGCTTCCAGAGCTTCAAAGTTTGCTGCATTAAAATTTCCGGCTTCTGATGCATTTTCTACTGATGTTGCTTCGATTACTGTATGAGCTTCCAAGTTTTCAAAGGGATTTTCAATGTTAGTCATTGCCATTTTTCCGCAGTTGTAGCCGGTTAAAACTTGATCCCAAAAATTTTGGGCTCCAACACTCCAGCTGATTAAAACCAAGCTGATGATAACTACACTTCCACGTAAAATCATTTTTCTTACCTGACCATTAACTGTTTTCTGAGCATTGCTTCTTGTTTTCATGACTTTGTTCTCCTATTGTTTTTAAATTGTTTTTGTAACTGAGTTATTGTTTTCTGATTGTATGACGATGAATTTCTGTTTTCGTTACAAACTGTATAGTTCTTTTTTTAAACCTATACCTTTCGTTGCATTGTTATTTGTACTGCAAATATATATCTTTTAAATGATACCATGCAACACATAGTACTAAATATTTTTAAAATATTTTTAAAATAATTTTTAAGTAGTTGAAATATAGTTGTATAGAAAAATTAATTTTTTTTGAAATAGGTGAATTATTTTTTTAGTTGCTATTTTAAAACCCATAATAATATCTGAAACAGCTAATAATTGCTTTTCGAAATGTGTGATTTTTTCTTTTTTTTAAGAAAAAAAGTCATTTTTCGAAAAAAGTAAGGGGGATAAAACGAACAATGCAAAAGCATGATTCACAACTCTAATGAAAATCAAACAGATAGAGAAAGCACGTAAGAAACGAATTGTCGCAAAGAGTTTAAGAACGCTTTAATTGTACTTTAATTAGGGAAGGAAAAAACGGGACATTTTTTAGCATTGGTTTAATTGAGGCACCATTACCTCCAGATAATGCTTAAATGCCCGTAAAACAAAGCATTTAAGCCAATGCGGCCAATTGCCAGCAACAACACAAAGCTCCTTAAAATGGGGCTTTTTTTGTGC
>JBBQMQ010000409.1:0-4319 GCA_038329115.1 Bacteroidales bacterium | reverse complement strand
CCAGCCCACTTAGGATTTTTATATAAAACAGTATCCCTTGTTCTTGTTGGGATAAAGTGTTTTGTGTCCACATCTTTCTTTTCAAGTAAGTGCCATGCAGTCGGATATTTTGCTTTCGCTAAATCAATTGTTGGCGGCGGTGTTAACTCAATTAAATCTGAAACATCTTCTCTGATTCCACAAAAGAAAATTCTTCTTCTGTTTTGTGGTAAGCCATAATTAGAAGCAAGCAAATCCCATACATGTAAGTTATAACCTTCTCCAATTTGTTCAAGGGCAGTTTTCATTTCTTCCAACAATCCTCCTTTGTTTATGGTTGAAATTTTCTGAACATTTTCAAGTACAAAATATTTCGGACTGTAAAAATCAATGATATCTAAAATATTAAAGAAGAGTTGCCCTCTTTCATCATTCATACCTTTTCTGTAACCGACATTTGAAAATGATTGACAAGGAAAACCACCAAACAACATATCAAAATTCTCCACTTGAATTCCTTTTTTGTTCTTCTTTGTCTTGATGTCTTTAGCATCTTCAATTACTTGAACTCCGTTTGACTTTTGTGTTTTACTATAAAACTCTCTTGCTTGTTTGTCTATTTCGCAATAGGCAACATGTTTGAAGTTTAAAGAATTACTATATAAACTTTCAACTGCTGTTCGAAAACCTCCGATGCCAGCAAATAAGTCAAAATATTTTATTGTTTCTTTTTTAGAATTCATAAATTCGTTTCAAAATATTGTTTAATGCTTTACCTAAAATTCTTCCAAGTATCGGGCTTACTGCGTTACCAATTTGTCTATACCATTCATTTGGACTTCCTAAAAATAAATAATCATCAGGGAAACCTTGTACTCTTGCTGCTTCTCTTGGCGTCAATCCCCTTGCTGAAAATGGATGAATATACATATGACAGTCAAAATACATGTGCGCAGTAATGGTTTTTGAAGGTTCGTTTGGGAGCAACTTAAAAAACTTATCTTTAAAAATATCTTCTCTGTTAAGATAAGGATTGATTGAAGCAATACTTTCTGAATCTGAGCCCTCACCATGCTTTAGCAACGAATAAATTTCAATATCTCTTTCATTATTGAATTTGCTTTTGTGGTTTAATAGAGGTGCTTCAAGGTTTTTTCTCAGATTGATAAAGTTGGAATAGGGAGAATTGTTTATTCTTAATTTTCCGAATGTAAAACCCCATTCGCTACTTTCAGAAAAAGTAGAGTTTCTTTCTGTCTTAGCTTTAAGATTTGGTAAATCAGAAATTGCATCCCATAAATTAAATTTTACTCTCCCTTTTTCTCCTTGAATTGTAGAATTAAAAATTGAGTGCAATTCATAGGAAATTTTCTCATAACGGTTACTAATTCCTAAAATGAAAACTCTTTTACGATTTTGGGGAAACCCAAAATCTTTTGTATTCAATCTATAGGGATAGAGAGTGTATTTAATTTCAGCAAAATCTTTTTGAATTTCTTCAATGTGTTTTAAAATTCCTTCAACATTTTCTAAAAGGAAAATATCTGGTGAAGCGTTTTCAACTGTATGAACGTAAAATTTATAGAGTTGGTTTCTGTCATCGTTTTCTTGTCGTTGTTTGTTTGCGTTACTAAAACCTTGACAAGGCGGACCACCAACAACCAAAGGAGTTTTTTTAAAATCAAATTCTTTAGTTACTTCTCTGATGTCATCATTGATGATTTGTTCGTCTTTTAAATATGGCCTGTTAAAATGATAAGTAAGCAAAGAAGATTTGTCTTTGTCGAGTGCTAAGTCAGATATGAGTCCTGTTTGTTCCAGCCCTATTGAAAGACCACCTGCTCCGCAAAATAAGTCAATGAATTTAAAAGCGTTTTGTTGTTCAACATTAAATTTTATATTGTATTCAATTTTATTTTGAAAGTATGAAAGGATTTGCTTTTGATGCACGTTTTTATCAAAAGTGTTGTCAACAAAATTTATTTTTTTGAACTCATTTTTAATTTGTGTAAGAAAGTAATCAAGTTGGTCAATAGAAAGTATTTCATTCACGTTGGGTTGTCTCCACGAGGAATAATCTTTAATGAAGCTCATTTGAGCTTCTTCAACTAAAGTTTCTAATATGTCTACTTTTGTTTTGTATGTCATGTAGAACTTTATTTTTGTTTTTGTGTAAAATATTTCACTTTTGCTTCTGCGACTTTAAAAATGTCAAGGTCTGCTGCTTCTTCCAAAACTTTGTAAGCGAATTGGTCACTTATAAATTGCTTGATTAAAAACTTTTCGTCTTCATTAAATATCACAGAAATCTTAGAAATCAAATCCCTTGTTGGTTGTCTATCATTTCGTTCAATTTTACCAAGCAGGGATGGGTCAATGTCAAGTTGGGCAGCAATCTTTCTAATTGGCATACCAGATGTTTCCCTAAGACCTCTGATATACTCTCCAAATGAAATTACTGTTGTTTTATTCATGATTATACTCTTATATTTTGGACAAAAATAAGGACAATAATTGAAAGGACAAATAATGTCCCAGATAATTTTCAACAATTTTTGTTAAAAACTCTGACCTTGAGTGTGTGTCTGTCAAAATGGCTCTTTTGATTTTGCCGAAGCGTTGGCTTTGTGTGTCGGGGCATAAGCAAATGTGCCATTTGTGGGTTGGAAGTTGAATTTCAAAATTTCTGTGCGGCAGGTCAAAAAATTAAAAAACATAAGGGTCGGCAATGAGTGTCGGGTTATTTGTCTGTCAGTTTCGTTTTTCATTCCAAGTTTAATATTCCATTTTCATTGTCAATTTGCTGTGTCTTAGTCTTTTTTCCGCTTGTGCATAACGGCTGCGTGTATGAAACGTTTGGCATTTCGAAGCGATTTCCTGTCGATTTACAACTACTTTTGATACGAGCTGTGTCGTTCGATAACGCACTGATTGCCAAATGTTTTATACACGTTGTTGTGTGCTGTGGTTCTTTGTCATATTAAATTTCATAAATCCTACTTACAAATTTGTATGCTCGTTTTTCGCCTGTTTCAGGAAAAATCCAATCACAATATTTTGGTATTGAAGTTACAATATATGCATTGTCAAAAGTAACCTCACCGCCTCTAATTCTGTCATAAAAATCTTGGTCTGTCATTGAAAGACCATTAATTCTGTATCGAGCCCCACTCCAATCAAAATCTATTTTTGCGCTAATTCTTTCTCTACCATCATTATTAAAAATTTTACTATAAATTTTTACATTAGAAACTTTCATAATTGACTCTGAAGGTACATTTATTGCGGCAAATTCCTCTTCATTTAAAAATGCTCGAAAATTTCCCCAAAAACCTTTATATGCATATTGTTGATATGCCAAAACTAAAGCCTCTTGAGTTTTACTTTCAGTTTTTTTACAGGAATTATTATCTATGACCCAATTTTCTTGTTGTTTACCTTGAGGCATTGGTCTTCCATCAAACTCTATTACATCAAGAGGTTTGGCAAAGTCGATTTCATGCCCTTGAACAGAACTTGCATGAGCATCATCTCTAACGATACGAATCCATTTACTTGGATTATCTAAATCAATTCCACCAGGACATAAACCACCTTCTCTACAACTTACTGCTAATAATAATAATCTCTTTCTCATTTCAAATTCCCTCCAAATTTAATATCCTTACTAAATTTGTTTAGCAACATTTCACTAACTAATCTTCTATGGCATTTTTCTGTTGTATGTTCTGAACATAGTAGGACAACATTTTGATAATTTTTAAACTGATCAACAAAATTCCCAATTTTTGATTTTTTTTCTAAGTATTGATTAAACTCTTTTTCAAACAATTTATAATCTTTACT
The DNA here is from genome assembly GCA_038329115.1 of Bacteroidales bacterium. GTDB lineage: Bacteria > Bacteroidota > Bacteroidia > Bacteroidales > Paludibacteraceae > Paludibacter. The sequence continues at coordinate 494 of JBBQMQ010000409.1, read as the reverse complement.
CATAGCAGAACCTTTGGTTCTTACTTCTTTTAACAATTCATTTTGTGGTGCTAAGTCAACTCTATGAATATATTTGCAACCGTCAGCTAATTTGTCCAAAAAGAAAGGCAAATCTTTTTCAAAGGCAAAGCGTGACAGTTGCCCGTTTGGATTTAATCGAATGTCAATAAGACAATCAATTTTATTTTTTTTCAAAATCCCAAAAAACTCTTCTGCTGTTTTCTGAGTAAAACCAATGTTAAATAAATTAATCATATTCTTCAAATTTTTCATTGTTAGTATTTCTTGCTTTTTTCCATCCGTGCATTAAATTCCAGTATCTATCACAGAAGTCATTTACTTTTTCTTGTTGTGTTTTTCCAAAATAATTATCAATTTTTGCTGGTTCAAAAATGGAAGAATTTAAAACATCTAACTTTTTTATTTCAGATTTATTTAATACTATTTCCGAGAACTGTTTATTTAGATTTTCATTAGAGACAGTTTCCATTTCC
>JBBQMQ010000408.1:0-4346 GCA_038329115.1 Bacteroidales bacterium | reverse complement strand
TATAATTGATAATGAGTAATTTATCAAGGTTTATTCGTAAAATAGATGTACGTTCTTTATCAATTTATGGAATATGTCGATGCATTATTGCGATATGTATCTTGCATTATATCAGATAATTAAATTCGTGAATAGCCAGTTGATTTTATAAACTGTCGCACTTAACTTTGCGAGGTTGCTGGAGGTCTGAAGTTATAAACTTTTCGGATTTTCAGCACAAGTTACGCTTCGCTAAACTTGCGCTAGACACGGAACAATATTTCATAAAACGATAACAAATAACATAATGAGAAAATATGGTACTAACATTAAACCTTTGGTGAAATTCGTAGTCAGTTATATCTCAATCTAATATTCGCGATTAGTTTTATGAATAATTTTTCATGTGATTATTTTTATAGTTGTTCTGCTTTTTTTACGGACAACGTAAAATCTCTTCTTCAAGATATTGACATAAATCAAAATGTTATTAAACTTGTTTTTTTTGGTGCATCTAAGATAGAATCCTATGCTGACGAGTTGTTGCTGATAAAAAAACTTGTCAATTTGCATTTTGACAATTCTACACCATTAATTAGCTACATTGTTCAACCATTGAATGACGCAAACAAGATGGGTGTAGAGCTGCATTATTTGGCGGATAATATAGCGGCAGAATCGCTGGTTTTTAAAACGCTTTCCGACATCAACTACCTAGTTATTGAGTATGAAAATGAAAAAACTTTAATGCTTGAGGGTGTTTTGGGCGATACAATTACTGATTCCATTTCTCAACAAAGTGATTGTATCTTTAAAAAGATAGAAGCCATTTTACTAAAAGAGAATATGCCAATCCAAAGTATTGTTCGTCAATGGAATTATATAGGAAACATCACTTCAGAAACTAATAATTTCCAACATTATCAAGCATTTAACGACTCGAGGACACAGTTTTATGAAAAAGCAAATTGGGATTTTGGATATCCGGCAGCTACAGGAATATCAATGTCGATTGACTGTGTTATTGTGAGTTTGATTGCTTTTGTAGGGACATCAAATTCAAAAATTTATCCACTCAATAATTCATTGCAGTTGGCTGCCCATAAATATACTGCGTCTGTATTAATTGGAAACGCCAAGAAAACTACGCCAAAGTTTGAACGGGCTAAGGTGCTGTTGAATAATGATGGAGGAATTTGTTATATTTCAGGAACTGCGGCCATCAGGGACGAGCATAGCATGTCTGAAATGGATGTTGCACTTCAAACAAAACAAACTATAGAAAATATAGAGTACCTTATTTCATCCGAAAACCTAAAAGTCAATAATATTGCACAGCATCTTGAATTTGAGATAGATAACTTGAGGGTTTATATAAAAAATTCAAACGATTTTGAAGCCGTTAAGTTGGAGGTAAAACGTAAATGGCCTTTATTACCAGTAATTTATACACAAGCTGAAATTTGCAGGACAGAATTGTTGGTCGAAATAGAAGGCTATGCATTATCCAAATGATTTCAAATAGTTTTTATTGATATATTTGCAAAGAATTTTCACCTAATAACAGATTTCACATGAAGCATTTTGTTATTTTCTTTTTGCTATTTCTTTTTGCTATTCAGTTGAATGCAAAAGAAATAGATGATTTCTATCCGAATATAAAAATAAGTGTTTGTACCGATGCAGTATTTTTACGACGCACTTACCTTACCATGACAGGTCGATTGCCAAAATCTGATGTTGCCGAAAAATTCCTTAGTTCTGAAAAATCTCTTAAAAGAACCGAATTGATTGATCAATTGCTCGATTCGGAAGAATACTTTCAGTATTTTGTGATGCGATGGGGCGATATATTGCGTATAAAATCAGAATTTCCTAGCAATATATGGCCAAATGGAGTGCAGGCATATAACCGATGGCTTTACGAAAGAATCAGTGCCAACAAACCCTACAATCAATTTGTAAGCGAATTGTTATTGTCAAAAGGTAGCGACTTTCGTTCGCCTGGAGTAAATTTCTATCGAGCATTTCCAAAGCGAACGACTGAAAACAGTTATAACAATATCAACCTGATTTTTCTGGGAAATAGACAAATAACCGATGAAGGTAAATTTTGTTTCTTGCAACTTAAATTTAAAACTACCAAAGAATGGAAAGAAGAGATTGTTTATGTTGACAATCAACTGTTTCCGATAAAAAGTGAGGTGAAATTAAGTGATGGAACAAACCTGAAGTTGATTGAAGGTGAGGATTGGAGAGTTGCTTATGTCAATTGGCTCACTTCTAAAGAGAACAAGCGTTTTGCCGCTGTTATGGTTAATAGGCTATGGCACTGGATAATGGGAAAAGGAATAGTGAACGAGCCGGATAATTGGAACGACCAAAATCCGCCTTCAAATCCTGAATTGCTGAATTTCCTGACGAATCAGTTTATTGCTGAAAACTTCGACGTAAAATCTCTTATCCACCGAATTTTAAATTCATCGGTATTTCAAAGCAAATCCACTCCGAGTGGCGTATATGAACCTCAACGACTGTTGGCGGAAATAATAGTCGACGAAATTGCCGATGTAACAGGCATTCCTGAATTGTATCGTAGCCGCGTGCCAGAGCCATATACTTTTTATCCCGACGGCACACATGCCATTGAGTTAGGCGATGCCACGGTTTCGAGTTCTGCTCTGGAACTTTTTGGACGTGCTTCGCGCGATGTTTCACTCGAAAATCAACACATCAACAAGTTGACTTCACGCCAGTTATTGTATCTGATGAATTCTTCTGAACTGGAGGATAAAATCAGAAAAAGTGCCATTCTCAATCGGATATGTAAAGAAAACCCGGATATAGAAAGTGTTGTTAAACAGCTTACTTTATTGACACTTTCACGATTTCCAACATCACAAGAACTGGATATATTTAAAAAACAGGCTGCTCAAAATAAAATGTCTGTACGCAGCCTGGCTTCAGATATTTTATGGACACAAATGAATAGTTTTGAGTTTTTATATAATTATTAAACACGAAATAATATGAAAGTTCAATTTCAAATGAAGAAGATTAACTTGCTGATATTTACGGCTTTTCTATCGTTCGGTACGATGGCACAACAAGCTAAATCAATCATTTTAATATATTTGGATGGAGGTCCGTCGCAAACTGATACTTTTGATCCAAAACCCGAAGCAACAAGGGATATTTACGGGTCATATAAAGACGCAATTCAAACCAATGTGCCTGGTATTTTTATTGGTCAGAAGTTACCACTTTTAGCAAAAATTGCTGATAAGTATAGCCTCATTCGGTCGATAACACACAATGTAAATGCACATGAAACTGGTCATTACGCTATGATAACGGGCGATTTGAGTGGTGGGCAAGTAGTTTATCCTTCTTATGGAGCTGTAGTTTCATTTAAAAAAAAATCTAGCTATAAGGGAATTTTGCCACCATATATTTCGCTTGTTACAGCCAACAGTAGGTTTAACGAAGGCGGTTTTTTGGGAAATGAATATAAATCGTTTGATACGAATGGTGCCCCAGAAAAGAATATTTTTGAAGTAGACGGAATAATCAACACATTTGTGAAACCTCAGAAGTTTAGTGAACGGATGGATTTGCTTCATTCATTTGAAAAAGTAAGTGAAAATCAGCTCAGTGTGACAGAACTGAAACTAATTGAAAATTACAGGAATAAAAATATAGAATTTATTTCGGGAGATTCTAAAAATGTTTTTGATTTAAGTACCGAAAGTAAAGAAATGAAAGACCGTTATGGAATGAATCGTACGGGTCAGTCGTGTTTGGTTGCCCGCAAACTGGTTGAAGCCGGAGTTCCATTTATAAATGTTCGCACAACAGGTTGGGACACACATAAAGTTCACTTTCAGAAAATGAATGAAATGTTGCCTGAACTGGACAAAGCATTGTCGGCATTACTAACGGATTTAGACGAAAAAGGATTACTGAAAAATACCATTGTGCTGTGCGGTGGCGAGTTTGGACGTACGCCAAAAGTACTTTGGGAAGCACCATGGAATGGGGGTCGCTCGCATTTCGGAAAGGCGTTCTCATATCTTGTAGCCGGTGGTGGATTTATTCCCGGCAAAGTAATTGGGAAAACAGATAAAACTGGTGAAAATATTCTGGAACGAAAAATATTTCCATGTGATTTGATTGGAACTATTTATCTGTTGATGGGTATTGATCCGCATGGAACATTGCCTCATCCTTTGGAAGGAAATTTGCCTATATTGCCTTCGCTCGATAAAAAAGACCAAAGTAATGGGTTGCTTTATGAACTTATTAATATTAAAAAACCATGAGAAAATATATCATTCTGCAAATTTTAATGTTATTCTTTTTCAATT
>JBBQMQ010000407.1:0-4348 GCA_038329115.1 Bacteroidales bacterium | reverse complement strand
AATTTCAACATCGTTTAGCTGTTTTGAATCACTTTCAAGTTTAAAATTAAGTTGTTTGTTTTCGTTTAAGCTAAGGGGTAAATTGATTGTTTTATAACCCAGATAGGTTATTTCAAAATTATATTTACCATCAGGAAGTGTGAGTGAATAATATCCGTAACTATTTGTAGTAACGCCAGTTCCGGGTAATTCTTTTACGGTTATGCTTGCACCAATCATGCTTTCGCCAGTATCGGCATCGCTAATTGTACCACTGATTGAATGTTTTGAAGCAGCAAAAATATTGATGGAAAGGAAAATTAACAAGAAGAAAATAGGTCGGTACATGCTGAATTAAATATGTTTTAACGGTACAAACTAAAAGTAGGTCATTTTGTTTAGCAAAGTAGTGCATTTTCACATATTTATCATATTATTGGCATCCATCAATAATTCATATAGTTACTGTAAAATTGGCAAAAAAGACATATCTTCGCATTTTTTAAAATCATGGATTATGAGAAAGTATCTGCTTCTCTTTTTCTGTTGTGTTTTATTACAAAATTGTGCCGTTTCGAAACGAATAAAACCCGTAGCGACTATTCCATTCGAAATGGTTGGAACGTATGCGGTAATTACTGCTCGAATTAATGATTCATCACCATTGAATCTGATTCTGGATTCAGGAGTCGGGAATACAATTATTACCGAATTATTACCCGGTGATAAAATTACGTTGAACTATTCAAACGTAAAAGAGTTATTAGGGTTGGGTGCTGGAACTCATTTGGAAGCCTATTCGAGCGATTATAATACATTGAGAATCGCGAAATTAAAGCTTGAACCCAAAAGTGTTCTTGTACTGAAAGAAGATATTTTTAATTTAAGTAAGCATACCGGTTACAAAATAAACGGACTTATCGGTGTAGATTTTTTTCATGATTATATTGTAGAAATTAATTACACTCAGAAGCGAGTCAGGTTTTATGAGAAAAATTCATTCAAAGAACCAAAAGGATATGATAAAATTCCGTTGACCATTGAAGGGAAAAAAATGTTTATTCAACTTAGTGTTATTGAATCAGACAGCATTAAAAAAGATGTCAACATGCTGATTGATACGGGTGCAGAGTTGAATGCATGGTTTCAAACCTACAAAAAAGAATCGGTGACGATACCCGATGTCGGTATTCGGGCAACGATTGGTCAGGGTTTGAACGGCGAGATAATAGGGAAAATTGGTCGGTTGCCACAGATTTGTTTTGGTAAATATTGTTTACAAAATCCGATTGTCGCTTTTCCCGATTCAGCAAGTATAGCTGATATTGTTGAAAGTTCGCATCGCGATGGAACGGTTGGAAGCCAGCTTTTAAGTCGTTTTAATTGCTTTATCGATTATAAACAAAAGCAGTTTTATTTCAAACCGAATGGATATTTCGACAGGTCGTTCAGTTATAATATTGCCGGAATTGAAGTAGCGCAACTGATTCCTTTTGTACCTCAAACCGAAGTATGGAAAGTATGGGAAAATTCGCCTGCAGCAAAGGCCGGGGTGAAAGAAGGTGATCAAATTGTAGAGGTAAATGGTCAAAAAGCATTTCAATACAACATAAATGAAATAAAAAAGATATTCGAAACCCCTTCAAAATACGCGTTGAAATTAACTTTATTGTGAGATAAAGAAGAAGTTATTGTAGAGATTGATATGAAAAGTAAGATTTAATAAATATGGAGTTTTCAAAAACAAAAAATCCCAACAGAAGACGAATCAAGCGATTTAAAATAAGCATTTTGTTTTTAATGCTAGGTCAACTTTCCGTTTTCGGGCAGGTTTCGGTTGATACTTATCTGGAAGCAGGAAGCAATGCGGTTTCAGATGGAATGTACGGTGATTTTTCAGCTCAGATTTCGGGTCGAACAGGCAGCTTTTCTGCTTATACAGGTGCTCTTATGCATTTTTCAAATGCTACTGATCAAGTTCTTTCTGCATATTCTCTTCAAGCTGCAAATGATTTTAAATTTGGGAAGCTTCCGGTTAATATTGCAGCACTTTTTCTTTGGAAACCAATTTCGACTGATATGCGCGAAACTAATTTCGGTTTAATTGCTTCGTATCGTACCCAGCATTTTGGTTATAAACTCGGATTGAATACACGCATTTATTCTTTCACTCATGCAGCGGTAATTCAGTATAATTTTGCCGATTCCATTCATACCTCGTTATGGGAACCGATTAACGTGATGTATAGATTTTCTTATTTTCTGCCATTCAGTCCGAAGCTTAATTTTGAAGCAAGCGTGACTAATTACGATCGGTATTTTATCCAGCAGGAAACAAACCACATGATTTTGTTGAATCTGAAGTATGATTTTAAACCCAACTTGCAATTTTACACTGAATTGGGTTATATGGAGGCCGGTTTGTTTAACATGCATGTCAACTATTTTGGAACTTATTTACGTGGAGGTGTGATATGGAAAATAGATTGAGATACCTTTTAGGTGTATTGTTTTTTGCTTTTTTATTATCCGGATGCAATGGTGTGTTGGATTTCAGCGGTTTTCTTTATTCGCCTGAACGCGCCGATGATCGTTTTGTGCAATCAGATGTATGGAATCAAACGCATCCATTTAAAACTTTGATAGCGAATTTCGAAAATTATCAACTTTTGGTTGCCGCTGACAGTCACATAGGTGGTTTGGTCAATTTTAACAAACTTGTTGCTGAAGCTGAAAAACCTGAAAATCTGGCATTTGTCATTGTCGGTGATATAGTTACGGGTCAAAAAGGAGATTACGATAAATTAAAAGCGGATTTGCCCGACTTTAACACTGTACCTTATTTCTTAATGGTTGGAAATCATGATGTGTATTTTGATGGTTGGAAAACTTTTTATTCATATTTCGGTTCTTCGACGTATTATTTTACCGTACAAACTCCTCAAAATAAAGATCTTTACATTTGCTTGGATTCAGGTGGTGGAACTCTTGGAGGTAAACAGCTTGCATGGTTGAAAAATGTGTTGGAAACCGTGCGTCCCGAATACAGAAATTGTGTCATTTTCTCACATGTCAACTTTTTTCGATACCATCACACCGGATCCACTAATCCGCTCGAAACTGAGTTGGAAGTATTATTGCCGATGTTTGCCCAAAATCGTGTTAACATGGTGATTACGGGCCATGATCATGCACGAGCGATTGATAAACTGGGACTGACGACTTATCTCACGATGGATGCATTACGGGAGGGTTCTCCTACCGCTAGTTATGTAAAACTGAAGGTTTCGGAAACAAAACTGGGGTATGAGTTTATAAATATTCTTCAGTGAATTATCGAAAATATAAGGAATAATATTTTGTATTATTAAGCATGAAATAGGTTTAGTCGTTATAATAAATGAAATTTTGAATTCTTCCTATTATATCTTCGAACTCACTTGGATATAATTTCTCCATGTTCTTTTCAAATAGAATTTTATTGTTGTATTGTTCTGTACGTAGAAACCAGGCAATTTTCCCCTTACCAACATTTTCAATAGTCTCAACATCATTGCTTATTACTAAATTTAGCAAATGCTTTATTACCAAAGCATATAAAGGTTCTTTAGTCCGGTAATAATAATGAATCGTAGCCTGATTAACCCGAGCTTCTATTGAAATTTATTGTAAAGTTGTCGCATGATATCCGTACAAAAGAAATACTTTGCATGCACAGTTTAAAACTTTGTTTTCGGTTTCGGATTTATTTTTAATTATATATTTTATTTTTAATTGTTTATGGCTAAATACTTCATCGGTATATCTATTTTTTCCTATTCTCCCTTTTTTCTTTCCATCTATCCACCACATAATAAACCAAGGGAACCAAATATACCGTTAGAATCATAGAAGAAAGCAAGCCTCCAATAATTACCCACGCCAAACCATTTTTCCATTCACTTGCTGTACCTTTTGCTAATGCTATTGGCAGCATACCTATCGACATTGCAAGCGTGGTCATCAAAATTGGGCGCATACGTTCTTTACCTGCCATAATCAACGCTTCTTTATAATGCATTCCTCTTGCTTTAAGTTGGTTCGTAAAATCTACAATCAGGATCGAGTTTTTAGTCACCAATCCCATTAGCATAATTAAACCAAGCTGAGCGAACAAAGTCAAATTATTTAACGATAAGTTTAATGCTAAAAATGCTCCAATAGCTGCCATTGGAATAGCAAAAAGAGCGACAAGAGGATAAATATAACTATCGTAAAGAGCTATCATAATCAGATAAATAAGTATAAAAGAGATAAGCAATACCGAACCTAATGCACCAAAACTTTCATTCTGGGTTTTGATATCTGCTCCCCAAGTCAGTTTTACACC
>JBBQMQ010000406.1:0-4355 GCA_038329115.1 Bacteroidales bacterium | reverse complement strand
TAGAATCGGATGGCGAAGGAACTGTTTTAACAACAGCGGAATGTTTACTTTCTGATAACAGAAATAATCTTTCCGAACAGGATATTGAAGCGAAACTGAAAGCGTATTTTGGATTAAAACAGGTTTTGTGGTTGAATCATGGCTATCTGGCGGGCGACGATACCGACAGTCATGTAGACACATTGGTAAGGCTCTGCGATAGAAGTACCATTGCTTATGTGAAATGTGATGACGAGAGTGATGAGCATTTTCTGGAACTAAAGAAAATGAAGAAAGAACTTCGGATGTTTAAAACTCCCGAAGGAAGATATTACAGACTTATTCCGCTTCCCATGGCGGACGAAGTATGGGAAGACGACGAACGACTTCCGGCAACTTATGCTAATTTTTTAATTATAAACGGAGCGGTACTAATGCCGACCTACAATTCTCCAAAAGATGAAATAGCTAAGGAGCAATTGCAAAAGGCATTTCCGGACAGAGAGATTGTTGGTATAAACTGTATGGCATTGATAAAACAACATGGATCGCTTCATTGCGTGACGATGCAATATTACCAGCGGTAAGCAGCAAGAAAGTAAGTGGCAAGTAAAAAAACAATAAATGTATGAAAACAGCTCTTATTCAACAATCCAATTCTGAAAATCGTTTTGAGAACTTGGCTAAACTGGAACAAAATATTCGCTTTTGTGCAGCACAGGGAGCTGAACTTATTGTGTTGCAGGAACTCCATAACGGTTTGTATTTCTGCCAGACTGAAGATCCTTTAGTATTTGAACAAGCCGAAACCATTCCGGGACCTTCGACCGAATCATTTGGAAAGTTAGCAAAAGAACTTGGTGTGGTGATTGTACTTTCGCTTTTTGAAAAACGGGCTGCAGGTTTGTATCACAACACAGCCGTGGTGATTGAAAGCGACGGAACTATTGCAGGGAAGTATCGAAAGATGCATATTCCCGACGATCCGGCTTATTATGAAAAGTTCTATTTTACTCCCGGCGATTTAGGTTTTGAACCTATTCAAACTTCAGTTGGAAAACTGGGCGTGCTTGTTTGCTGGGATCAATGGTATCCCGAAGCCGCACGACTTATGGCTATGGCAGGAGCAGAAATATTGATTTATCCGACAGCAATCGGTTGGGAAAGTACAGATACAGACGAAGAGAAACAACGCCAAGCAGATGCGTGGATAACCGTTCAGCGTGGACATGCTGTTGCAAATGGAATTCATGTTCTCACTTGCAATCGTACCGGTTACGAAACCGATCCTTCGGGTGTAACCAACGGCATTCAGTTTTGGGGAAACAGTTTTGCAGCCGGACCACAAGGTGAATTAATTTCCCAGGCTTCAAATGACAAAGAAGAAAATATGATACTTGACATCGACCTTAAACGTTCTGAATCCGTACGCCGCATGTGGCCTTTCTTCCGTGACAGACGTATTGATGCGTTTGACGATTTAACAAAAAGGTGGAGAGAATAATGTGATAATTAGCAAATTAAAAAACGCCAGAAATCGTTGATTTCGGGCGTTTCTATTTTTGGCATGTATGTTATTCAGCTTTTTCGCTCATTTTCATCATTCCCATCATTTGATTCATGGTTTTCTGCATTCCATCTGTTGAACCATCTAGGAAAATAACGTTGCCCTTGCCGGTTTCACCAAAATGCTTGATAGCCTCTGTCCACATACTGAAAAGCAGGAACGAAGCATCCAAATCGGCAGCTGTCATTTCTTTAGCTGCTTGTGCCATCCCTTTGGCCACTTCTTCGCGGAATAATGCAATTCCCTGACCGCGTTGTTGAGCAGCTTCTTTTTCGGCCAATGCAGAAATTTTAATTGCATTTCCTTCGGCTTCCGCTGCTTTGGTTTTGGTAATTAACAAAGCTTGTCCTTCGTTTTCGGCAGCAGCTTTCAGGTTGTTCGAAGCCACAACACGCGACATAGATTTAATGATTTCTTCGTCGAATGTAATATCATTTAATTGAATATCAATCATATGATAACCCCATTGTTCCAACGTGTCATCCAAATGTTTTTTCACTTCCTGAATGATTTCAGTACGAAGACTCAGAATCTCAGCCTGTTTTTTAGTTGCCACAAAACTTCGAATTGTTCCTTCGATGGTACGAATTAACGCTTGCATGAAATTTCGGTCGTCCACAAATTTAAATGCGACATTTTTAATTGTCTCGTCAGCCTGATTGAAAACGGCGTAAAGCAACATCGCTTTAAAATAAACATTAGCCTGATCCTGCGTTACAGCCTGAAATTCAAGTTCTACCGAACGATTCTGAATTGAAATGCGTTTGTGAACCAATTCAATAAACGGAATTTTAAAATTCAAACCCGGACCCATGATACGACGATACTTGCCGAATACGGTGATGACTGCCACATAACCTTGATTTACAGTCACAAATCCAGAAAAAACGAATAATAAAACCACTACACTAATAACAATAAATCCAATAGATGATGCTTCCATAAATTTTCTTTTTAATTGATAATATATTGATTTTTAATTGATTTTCAATCAAAATAATGTTTCAGGATCTTCCAGTTTCGAAATTTCCATTTGATTCAATTCCAGATTAGAAATTGCTGAAGTTAATGTAGGTTTATTATAAATAAAATAAACCACTAAACAACACGCATATATCAGATAATTGACATTATTTGTAATAAAAACAGCAACCATAGAAAATAACGCAGATCCTTCCAATAAAGCCATTCGAATTATCAGAGCTTCTCTGTATTTTTCCATTTTTATTTTCAATTCTGCATCCTCTTTTATTGGAATCAGTCTTTTTTTGAAAATCATTCGGCTAGCTATTATTCCAACAATTGCTACACTTGGAACAAGAAATTGTAGAATTTGAGCCAGTTCAGAAGTTAAATCAGGATGATCCGGATCAATTATAAAAAAATAAATCAATAACCCTAAAATCAATTGTCCCATGAACATTGCTAAATGAATTGTTGATATTATTTTGAAATATTCTTTAGTTGTTTGCTTAATATTTTCCATTACAAATCAGTTATTTCTTTTCCCATTCCAATATTTTCATTTTGCAATCCAGTCCCCAGCGATAGCCGCCTAATCCTCCATCAGTACGAATGACGCGATGACAGGGAATTAAAAAAGCAATTGGATTAGCACCTATTGCGGTTCCAACTGCACGCACTGCTTTAGAACGGCCAATCATTTCAGCAATCTGTGCATAGGTTGTGGTTTTACCGGCAGGAATTTGCTTCAGGGCATTCCATACGGTTACCTGAAACTCAGTTCCTATTGGATTTAAAACGGGTTTTTCTCCTTTTTCAAAAATTTTATATGCTAAACGTTCCGCTTTTTCGTCATTCTGTTTAAAATTTGTTTCAGGGAAACGATGATCCAGATCGGCATAAGCACTTTCGTGGGTTTCAGGAAAAATGAGAGCGCAAATTCCTTCGTTGGAAAAAACCATACAACATTCACCAAAAGGACTGTTGGAAAATCCGAAAGAAGGTTCGGACTGAGGAGGTAATTGTCTCATGATGCCGTGATTTTTGTATAAAAATTAAAATCGTCGTTGATTTTAATAATTTTTTATAAAATAGTTCTTAGTCGTAAAATGTTAGCATAAAGTCAACTACATTTGTGGCAAAGTTAATGAATAAATTCAGTTTACTGACATTATAATTGAAAAAACAGACATGAAAAGATTGATTCAAATAACGTCTTTGTGCATAATTAGTTTATTTAACGGGGCGTTTGCTCAGCCTAGCAGCTCAAAATGGCAAGCACAACCTATTGTGATTGATGGTGATGCTTCTGATTGGGGAACACTTCCCCGCTTCTTCAACAGTGATACCAATGTAAAATATGAGTTCCGCAATGACGATAAAAATCTTTACATTGTTTTGAAAGCAGCCGATCGCGCCACTCATATTCAATTGATGGCAGCCGGTTTTAGTGTGAAACTGAAAGTAAAAACATCACCACCCCTGAAAGTCGGAATTACTTTTCCGGCAATTAAAAAAGCCGAAATGCCCTCTATGCAAATGACTGCTGAAGGCAGAATGGAAAAACTGGTTGATAAAACGGCCTCAAATCCTGATATTCTGGCTAAAGATACGGCTATTCTGGAAGGTTTTCAATTCACAAAAGGCATTATCACTTCTGAGATGAAGAACGAGAAAAATATCTGTTTTGCTAAAAGCAGAGCAGTAAAGGAATTAGTCACGTATGAAATCAGAATTCCACTGGGTGAGATATTTGGAAAGGATTATATATTGGATAACGTGATAGCTACAGCTATTCAACTTCAGGTAAATATCAACGATCTTTCGCAAAATGAAATGCGTAAAA
>JBBQMQ010000405.1:0-4372 GCA_038329115.1 Bacteroidales bacterium | reverse complement strand
CACTGCGGATAAAGCCTCTGTTGTATTTTTCGAGCAATCGCAGTTGTTCGTCCGTTAAACCAAGTTTGATACGGTTGTCGAACAACGTTTTTACACGGGCAAAAAGTTTATCGTTCAGGTAGATATTATCGTTATGCTCTGAAAGTATCGGAGAAATTTCGGTGGCAATTTTTTCCATTCCTTCGTTTGTATTGCACGAATAAAGGTTGAAAAATACGGATGAAACTTTTTTCAGTAAATTGCCGCTGAAATCCATTGCCGCAATTGTATTATCAAAAGTTGGAGTATCTTTACTCTCGGCAATGGCATCAATTTCTGCCTGATGTTGTTTGATTCCTTCTTTAAAAGCCGGCATGTAATGCTCGTTCTTTATTTTATCAAAAGGTGGAGCACCGTATTTGTTTTTGTACGTTTCGAAGAACGGATTGTCAGTTTTTGCGCATCCCATAAGGATTAATCCCATTGTTAGTGTTAATAAAATTTTTTTCATGTTGATTAATGTGTTTCTAAAGTTAATCATTTTTTATAATGCAAAGATAGTTTTTTGAGTACAATTATTCGAATGTAAGGTCAATATTTTTCTATTATTCTCTTAGTTATATAAGAAAGCATCTTTTTTCGATTTGTAATTTAAAAATCAATTAAACTATTTGAATAATTTAATGTCTATTATTGAAATTAATACTCTAAAATTTTTATATCCATGATTTTTCCCCTCACAAGGTATTATTTTTCTACAAATGAAAATTTTGAGAATAATATTTTATCACTATTAAAGCAAATTGATAAATCAAAGACTGTTTTAAATCTTGTTTTTTTCGGTAACTCTGAAATTCAGTGTTATAAGAATAAGTCAGATATTATCAATAATTTAGTGAAAAATAAATTTGCGGAATTAACTCCACTTACAAGTTTTGTTGTTCAGCCATTAGATACATTCCACAAAATGGGAGTTGAAGTGCAATATCTTCCTGAAAGCATTTCAAAAGAAAGTTTACGATATAAGAAATTTGAAGATATTGATTATCTGATAATTAATTCCGAATTTGAAAAATATTTGATACTCGAAGGAATTTTGGCAAATAATATATCAGATTCAATCCAGACTCAAAGTGATTCAATATTCAATAAAATCAGTACTATATTTCAAATAGAAAATATTCCAATTCAAAATATCGTTCGTCAATGGAATTACATAGGAAATATTACCTCCAAAACAAATGGAATTCAACATTATCAGGCATTTAATGATTCAAGAAGTAGATTTTATTCGCAAACTGAATGGCATAATGGCTATCCGGCTGCAACCGGAATCTCTATGTCGATTGATCTGGTTTTGGTAAGTTTAATTGCAATTTCTGGAAATTCAGAGTTACAAATAATCCCGATTGATAATTCTTTGCAAAAACCTGCCTATAATTATTCCAATTCAGTTTTAGTAGGGCGAGATATAAAAACTACTCCAAAATTTGAACGTGCTAAGTTAATTTTAGATAGTCAGATTGGTCTGTGTTATATTTCCGGAACTGCAGCCATTCGTGGTGAGCAAAGTTTGAAAGAAATAAATGCAGCATTACAAACAAAGCAAACAATTGAAAATATCTTATATTTGCTGTCGGAAAAAAATCTGGAAATCAATAATTTTGACAAGAAAATTATCTATGAGATTGAAAGTGTGCGGGTTTATATCCGGAATGAAAGGGATTATGGTATGGTAAAAACTGAAGTTGAACGATTTTGGAAAGATAAGGAAGTCATTTATACATTTGCCACTATCTGTAGAGATGAACTTTTGGTAGAAATTGAAGGAATTGCAAAAATAACATTGCTTTCAGATTGAATTTTTTATTCCTTTTGTAAACTTATACCGATTGCAGAAATAATTCAGTCCAATGTCGACTTCGTCTAATTGTACTGTTTATTTCTTCCGTTTCACGGAATGTACCATATGCATCGGCATTATACCAAAGATGACTTTGGGCTGAAATAGAAATTCATCTGGTATTATTTGTACTTAGTAATCAGACTTTTATATTAAAAACATTATATGAGAACAATTTTAAAGTTTTTACTTTTATTTGTGCTTAGCGTTCCTTTGAACGCAACTGGAATGGAAGATTTTTACGGAAATAAAGATTTGAAAAATCATATTTCTACTGATGAGGTTTTTTTACGCAGAACCTATTTTACTTTAACCGGAAGATTACCAAAATCTGAAATAGCAGAGCAATTTTTACTTTCAAAAGCTCCCGATAAAAGAACAGTTTTAATTAATCAACTTGTTGATACGGAAGAATATGCACGTTATTTTGTTATGCGTTGGGGCGATATTTTGAGAATTAAATCGGAGTTTCCAAGTAATATGTGGCCTAATGGAGTACAGGCATATAACCGTTGGTTATTTGAAAGAATTCAATCAAATATGCCTTATGATGCCTTCGTAAAAGAATTGTTACTTTCAACCGGAAGTGATTTTCGCTCCGCAGCAGTTAACTTCTATCGTGCTTTTCCAAAACGAACTCCAGAAAATATTTACAATAATATTAATCTTCTCTTTCTCGGAAACCGAAAACCTTCCGATGAAGGTGAAATTTGTTTTTCGCAAATAAAATTCAAAAGTACAAAAGAGTGGAAGGAAGAAATAGTTTATATTGATTATCATCAAAAGCCTTCAATAAATTCAATTAAAATGCCGGATGGAAAAACAATTTCACTTGCAGTGGGTGATGATTGGCGCATTTCGTATGTCAACTGGCTGACTGATAAAGAAAATAAGCGTTTTGCTTCTGTAATGGTCAACCGCATTTGGTTTTGGTTGATGGGAAAAGGGATTGTTGATGAACCCGATAACTGGAGTTTGCAAAATCCTCCATCCAATCCGGAACTTCTCAATTTTCTGACGAATAAATTTATTTCCGAAAATTTTGATATAAAATCACTTATCAGATTTATTTTAAACTCCGCTGTTTTTCAAAGTAAAGTAAGTCCTGAAGGAGTTTATGAGCCACAACGATTATTGTCGGAAGTAATCGTTGATGGAATTGCCGACGTGACAGGAATTCCGGATTTGTATCGCAGCCGTGTACCCGAACCTTTCACCATTTATCCAACCGGAACTCATGCAATCGAACTTGGTGATGCAACTGTTTCAAGTTCGGCATTAGAATTGTTTGGAAGAGCTTCGAGAGATGTTTCACTTGAAAACCAACACGTTAATAAATTGACTTCAAAACAATTGCTTTACTTGATGAATTCATCTGAACTTGAAGATAAAATCAGAAAAAGCCCTATATTAAGTAAGATTTTAAAAAATAATTCCAACCGTTCTGAGATTTTAAAGCAAATTTCCTTGCTGACTCTCTCCCGTTTTCCAACTGAAAAAGAAAAAATGCTTTTTAATGATTATGCTGAAAAAAATAATATCTCCAATCGTGAACTGGCTTTTGACATTATGTGGACTGAAATAAATAGTTATGAATTTTTATATAATCATTGATACAAAAACGAAGTAATTATGCG
The DNA here is from genome assembly GCA_038329115.1 of Bacteroidales bacterium. Taxonomy (GTDB): domain Bacteria; phylum Bacteroidota; class Bacteroidia; order Bacteroidales; family Paludibacteraceae; genus Paludibacter. The sequence goes on along the minus strand of JBBQMQ010000405.1, from coordinate 853 downwards.
AAAATTTTCAATATTTATCCTAATAATGTTTTTGACTCTAACATTAAATGCACAGCAAGCCAAATCAGTGATTTTGATTTATCTTGATGGTGGACCGGCTCAAACCGATACATTCGATCCGAAACCAAATACAGGTCGGGATATATATGGTCTGTTTAAAGATACTGTTCAATCAATTGTGCCAGAGATATCTTTGGGTTCAAAATTGCCAATGTTGGCAAAAGTTGCAGATAAATTCAGCTTAATCAGAAGCATGACTCATAATGTATATGCTCATGAAACAGCACATTACGCGATGATTACCGGCGATTTGAATAAAGGAACTGTGGTTTATCCTTCATTTGGGAGTGTGATAGCTTTTGAGAAAAAACCAACCTATAAAGGAATTTTACCTCCTTATATTTCGTTGGTTAGTGCCAATAGTCGTTTTAACGAAGGTGGTTTTCTGGGAAACGAATATAAATCGTTTGATACCGAAGGATCACCTGAGAAAAATATTTTTGAAGTAGAAGGAATTATAAATAATTATGTCAATACTGAGAAACTCCAAAGCAGAGTAAGTTTATTGAAATTGTTCGAAAAAGAAGACAATTGTCAACCTAATGCTGAAACGGCAAAAATGGTTGAGTCATTTCGTCTAAAGAATATGGATTTTATTACCGGCGAAGCCAGAAATGTGTTCGATTTAAGTACCGAAACAAAGGAAATGCGTGAGCGTTATGGAATGAATCGTTTGGGACAATCCTGCCTTGTTGCGCGAAAATTAGTTGAAGCCGGTGTTCCTTTTATCAATGTTCGAACCACCGGTTGGGATACGCATAAGGCGCATTTTCAACGCATGAATGATATGCTT
>JBBQMQ010000404.1:0-4378 GCA_038329115.1 Bacteroidales bacterium | reverse complement strand
GATGCCTACAAATATTGCTATCCGAAACAGAACTTTTCGTAACTCATCCAAATGATCCCAAAAGGACATTTCACTGTCGGTAGGAACGTTCATGCTTATTTAACCAGATCTTTTTTATCGTCGGTATTGATATCCTTTTTTATTTCATTTTCAACATCGCTGAGGCCTTCTTTAAAGCTTTTTACTCCTTTGCCGATGCCATGCATCAATTCTGGAATTTTTTTGCCTCCAAACAATAACAAAACAACAAGAGCAATAACGACCAACTCGCCGGCTCCTAAATTCATAAACAATAAGTGGTTCATAACTTTGAAATTTTATGTGATTTGTGGAATTTATTGAGATATAGTGAAACTTGCTGTAAAAATACAATTATATTTCAATACAGGAAACCCTTCATTCATTTTGTTTGGTTTTGTCAGAGCCGAATAAGCATTATTTCAAGTTAATTGTTTAATTTTAACCTGATAAGAATAAAAAGTGTTTCCAAATCTTTTTTTTCCATTATTTCCTATCGTAACGGACGACCTTCTACATAAACTTTAGCGGTGAATATTTGATTTTTTAACCGAAGCAATGATTTCTTCCGTAGGTTCATTTAGTTTATTGAATAAAGTCGACATATCAGCGGCAAATGAATATTGAATTAATTTTTATCAACTAACTTATTGTTATTGGCATTATAACGGTCGCCGATATTCGGGAATCTTTTCAGCAGCAATTCAATTTCTGTCAAATCTCCGGTATTTAATTCAACATCAATAGCACCAGCATTTTCAATAAGATATTTTCTTCGTTTGGTTCCCGGAATCGGGATAATATCTTCGCCCTGAGCCAAAACCCAAGCCAAAGCAAGTTGTGATGATGTGCAATTTTTCTGATTTGCTATTTCAGCAAAACCTGCAGCGAGATTTAAATTATTTTCGGCATGTTCTTGTTGGTAACGGGGCAGTGTTTTTCTGAAATCGCCATCTTTTATCTGATCAAAATCAAGCGTATTGGTCATTAAACCACGAGCCAACGGACTGAAAGGAACAAATGTAATACCTAATTCACGACAAGTTGGTAAAATATCCTTTTCCACATCGCGGGTTAGCAATGAATATTCACTCTGCAAAGCCGAAATCGGATGAACGGCACAAGCTCGCTTTAACGTGTTGGAAGATGCTTCGGATAATCCTAAAAATCTCACTTTACCTTCTTTGACCAAATCAGCCATGGCTCCAACCATTTCTTCTACTGGTACATTTGGGTCAATCCGATGAGCGTAATACAAATCAATTACATCAGTTTTCAACCGTTTCAAACTGGCTTCCACAGCGCTTTTCATATGTTTCGGCGAAGCGTCGAATCCAAATGCATATTTATTTTCCGGATTTGGTTTAAAACCGAATTTGGTGGCCAGAAATATCTTGTTTCGATTGGGCTTCAATACTTTTGAAATCAGTTCTTCATTTTTTCCAGCTCCGTAAATATCAGCAGTATCCCAAAAAGTAATTCCAATTTCAATAGCTTTTTCTAGAGTTACAATTGATTCTTCATCGTTAGGTTCGCCATATCCGTGACTCATTCCCATGCAACCTAACCCCAAAGCAGGAAGCATAATTTCTGTTTTACCTAATTTTCTGTATTTCATTTTGATAAAGATTATAGAAGTGAATAAATAGAAGTGTTTTTGGAAATAATGAAGTTCAGATATGATATGTTCATTAAGCAATTGCTTTTGAAGAACATTATCCGACAAAATGTTTACATTTTTTCAATCAGGAAGTTTGGAAGAAGTTTCAACAAATGGGCAGCAATTACCCAACGTTTTGTGATATAGGCAACTTTCTTTTTTTTCTGAATGGCTTTCGATATCTGTTTGGCTGCCTTTTCAACAGGAATCACCCAAAAAAGCCCTTCGCCTTTTGCCATTTCGGTGTCGACAAATCCGGGGCGAATATCGGTAATGTAAATTGGAAGTTTTGTTTTGGCAGCTTTTATCCTCAGGCTTTCAAGATAATTTATCTGATATGCCTTTGAAGCAGAATAGGATGGTGCAAGTCTGTTGCCACGTAGTCCGCCAATTGAACTTATAGCAACTAATTGTCCGTATTTTTGTTCCTGAAAAAAAGTGAAAGCCCAGTCAGAAATGGCTGTAAATCCGCTAACGTTGGTTTCAATGGTTCGTTTTTCAATATCAAAATCCAGTTTGTCATTGAGATCACCTGTGCCGGAACTTAAGATCAATAAGTCAAGTCCGCCCAATGATTGAACAAGTTCATTCAAACTTGTAAAAATGGTTTGAGTTTGTGTAATATCAAACGGCTTAATGATGTATTTCTCCGAATTTTCTTTTTTTATTTCCTCCAATAAATTCAGTCTACGTCCGGTAATTCCAACCTGATAATCACCCTCAACCAGCAATCTGGCAAGATTTCTGCCAATACCGGAGGTTGCTCCAACTACAATTGCCTTTTTCAATATTTGGTTGAATGAATGAAAAAAATAAACTTAATTAAAATGGTACAGAAAAACAATTGTTCCCTCTAAAGCTGTTTTTTTATTATCTTTAATTTCCATGGAAACTTCAATTCCTGCTTTAGAAATTCCTCTCAGATTGACAAGGGATTTTAATTTTGCGCGTATCCGGATTTCACTATTTACAAATACTGGATGATTGAATCTGAGATTTTCAATTCCGTAATTTACAGTTAGTTTTGAATTATTTACCTCTACAATCTGATTCCACAAATGTGGTAAAACAGACAGATTTAAGTATCCATGAGCAATGGTGGTTTTGAATGGACTTTCTGTTTTAGCACGTTCGCTATCAACGTGAATCCATTGATGGTCCAAGGTGGCATCTGCAAATAGATTGATTTGCTCCTGCGAAATTGTGATGTAATCGGATACGCCAATTTCTTTACCCACAAACTGGTTTAAATCCTCGAAGCTGTTAATAACAATTTTATTCATGTTTAGTCTTGAAAGTGATAATGGAATTTTATTGCACATTTATTTAAATACTGTGCAAAAGTAAATATTTTTAAGTGTTTTGCAAAAAGGTTTTAGGAATTTCTTTCAAAAACAACTAAAATATTGTGTTTCAATGTATGGTGTGTTTTTCAATATCAATATCAATCACTTTTAAATGAACCGTTTTTCATAAAAGAATTCATGAGTTTAATAACTTTTTTCTGCTGTGTCATGAGGCCGTGAGTTGCTGTTATAATTGCAATATCCTTTTCATTTCCGAGAGTGGTTAAACTGACAGATACATTTCCATCGTTATCTTCTTTTAGAAAAGGATTAAACCATGGTTTTTTCCCTTTTTTACCGGCAATAATTCCCACTTCACAAGTTGGAATTGGCAATTTATTAGCAAACGAATCTGAATCGGTTTTCATGTGCTTTACATTCGGACCTAATAAAAATTCGGTTGTTGGATTGGAAAATATATCAGCCATTTCAGTTCCCTTATTGGGTGGAGCAATCATTACAATTCTGAAAATGAACGGAAAATGTGAAGTAGAATCAATGTATTTATACATCGACCGGACTACCAATGCTCCCATTGAATGTGTGACAAAAGAAACCGTATCGAAGTTATCTTGTTTCACTTTTTTGTGTAAATCTTGTCCCACACTATCCAAATCTTTCGAAAAACTGTGATAAGAATAGTTTTCAGTCAGATAACCGGCTTTTTTCAATCCTTGATTCATTTTTTCCATTTGGAGCGCAAAACCTCCAAATCCATGTATAACATATACCTTGTGTGTGGCAAAATTCATTTGACAACTGAAAATTAATGTGAAAAGCAAAAGAACTGGTTTTAAACTCATGATTTCAATTTAGGAATTGAGATTGGATTGTGTTTTGCAAAGTAATGTATTATTTTCAGAATATTTACAGGCTTTTCGATATCACAAATCAGATTTTTTCGGTCATATTTTTCTACCTGAAATATAGAATTAGTAAATTTCTCATTTTTCTCCATCACATCTAAAGCCACGAGCCCAACCGTAACAAACAATACAATGCTTTCAAGAAAATGGTTTTTTCCTGATTTTGTGTAGCAAGTCTTATTTGTTAAACTGATAATTTCTTCTAAGGTCTGAACATATTTTTTCCGAAGGATTTCTATCTTTCCAGAAGTTGTAACAAGCGTTCTGATTCCGGCTTCGCGATCTTTATATACATCGAGTAAATCATTCTCAATCTGCCAGATACAACCCAATTTGTAAAATAATTGTATTGGTATAGGCGCTTGGAGCGCACTAATTTTATATTATTTGCCTCCTGCTTTAGCTGGAGGTTAATAGGATTAAATGTTTAAGGCTTTAGCCAAATTATATTTGATTGATAAGAACTTACAGCTATAAATATTTTTGGC
>JBBQMQ010000403.1:0-4380 GCA_038329115.1 Bacteroidales bacterium | reverse complement strand
CATCAATAGTTGGACGAATACCAATTTTTGGATTGCTACCCTGTAAACGACCGCTTTTTTCTTTTCTGATTTGCGCAGTTGAAGTGAATTCTCCTGCAATTGAACCTGCTTTCATGATTTATGTTTTTAAAGTGTTTGTGTTTTTAATATATTTTATCTGTGCTGAACTATGCTGTTGTAGGATAAAAAAAATATTTTGGTTTAAATTGAATTTCGTAGAATCAACTCTGTTGGTAGATATTCTTGTATGGGTTGTTTATTAGTTATATAATTTGCGGCCTTTTCTCCCATAAGCCCAAAATCAATACTGATGGTCGAAATTCCATTTTTGATTACTTCCAAAACCGGATTTTCGTTGTAAGCAATCAATCCGATATCTTTTCCAATCTCAAATTGTTTAAAATCAGCATCTTTAATTATTTTAACAAGATCTTCAGGCAAGATACATAAATAAGCTGTATCTTTTTCCACACCTTTCCAGTCTTTTTCCCGTCTAATTACTTCATTTTCAAAGCGATGTTCAGCGCAAAATTTTGTAAAATAGTCAATTGAACTAATCGGGTGAGAAAGTTCTTCCGGAAAAACGAAAACTATTTTTTTATATTTATGTAATAAATCAATTCCTTTATTCAAACAATTGTAGAAAGCTTCATTAAAATCCTGACAAATATAGGAATACTTCGATTTTTCAAAATTTCCAAAATCAAGCAACAATAATTTATTGGTCGGTATCAATTTCAATTCATCTGAAAATCGATTATTTGAAAAGTTCATTACCACATACATACTATATTTTCCAATACTTTCACGCACTATAGTTTCAAACAAATGCTCATTATATTGATGAAATATCAAGTCAACCTTATGATTAGCAGGCAAATTTGCTGCAAAGCGATGATATAAATTTTGCTTGAATGCTGAGTAGGTATCGAGCAAAAGTAAAATGTGATTTACCTCACCTGTAACAAAATATCCTTTTTGAGGGGTTGAATCAATCAAACCTCTCTTTTTCAATTCATTATATGCTTTAAAAACCGTGTCGCGCGAAACTTTATGCATTGAGCTCGCTTCATTTATCGATGGCAAATTATCACCCATTCTTAATTTTCCCTGCATGATAGACAGACTAATGCCGTCAGCCAGCGATTTTAATTTTGATGTAGAATGAGTGAATTTGATCTCCATAACTTTCAGGCTTTCGCTCCTTTAATTTTATAACCTTTTGCTCCGAATAAAAATACGATGAAAAAGCAAAACAAAGGTACAAAAAATCCAATTTGCATTGAACTTTTATCAGCAATATAACCCATTAATGCAGGGAAAATTGCGCCACCAACAATTGCCATTACCAGGAATGATGAAGCACGTTTGGTGTGACTTCCCAAATCGCGCAATCCTAATGCAAAATTAATAGGAAACATAATACTCATAAAGAAATAGATACAACACAATGCCACAATCGAAACTGCTCCCAATCCGAGAATCACGATAAATGTAAGTGCCATACAACAAATTGCGAAAATTGTCAATAACTTGTTTGGTTTGAACCAAACCAACATGGCGCTGCCGGCAAACCTTCCAATAGTGAATAATCCCATTCCACATATTGCAAGAATAATTCCTGCTGCAGTTTTATATAAATCGTCACCCAACGGTTTTGTATTTCCAATCAAGTGTAATATATTGGTCAAAAACTCGTGACCCAATATGGTTTGTGTTTCCATAGATTTGAAAACATCAAATACGTAATTTATAAAGAAACTGTTTATTCCGGTTTGTGCTGCAACATAGAAAAATTGTGCCACAACAGCCCATACAAAATGCTTGTAATGGAATAATGATTTGAGGGCAACTGTATTATTTGCTTCCTCAGCTTCGGTATATTCAACGTGTTCAGCAACTGCTTCATTGATTTCAGGTAATTTTGTTCTTGAAAAGAAAATGGCAAGCAATAGCACCACAATACCAATTCCAACATAAGGTATTGCCAATGAAGCAAAAGGATCAGCTTTAGGGTCAGTAACTCCGAATAAAACCAGACTTCCAACTAAAGGTCCTAAAATCCAGCCTACACCGTTGAACGACTGAGAAAGAGTCAATCGTTGCGCTGAAGATTCTTTCGGACCAAGAACGGTAGAGTAGGGATTAGCCGCAGTTTCAAGACAGGTTAAACCCAGCGCAATAATAAATAATGCCGTCAGGAAAGCCCAAAATTGCTGAATATGAACAGCTGGAACGAACAAGAAAGCTCCGAATGCATACAGCAACAATCCAAAAATAATACCTTTTTTGTATCCAAATTTTTTCATAAACATTCCGGCGGGAATAGCCATTAAAAAATATCCGCCATATACAGCTGCCTGAACTAAACCTGATTGTGCTTTCGATACATGTAAAATGTCTTGAAAATGTTTATTTAAAACATCCAATAAGCTGTGGGCAAAACCCCATAAAAAGAAAAGACTGGTAACAAGAATAAATGGTATCAAATATGATTTACCATCTTCTGATTTTAAGAGTGATACTTTGGTGCTCATTTTTACTGTTTTTTAAAAGTTTATTTAGATTTAAAATTAAAGCGAGAAAATTCGTTCCATCAGTGTCCATTTTTCCGATGAAGTTGCTCCAACTTTAGTAAGTTGAAACTTTGCCATAAACCCTTCCCACTCGGCCTGGCGGTTGAGCTTGGCCAGCTTGGCAAATGCCGAATCCCAATCGAAATCAAGTGGAGTCTCAATAATCATAAATAAGAGATTTTCGTTGATATAAAGTTCCATGTTGAGAATACCAACTTCACGTATTCCTTGTGGAATTTCCGGCCAACGATTCTCGGCTTTATGCCAAAACCTGTATTCATCAATTAAAGCAGAATCGTTTTTTAATTCCAAGGTTTGACAATACCTTTTTATCGGTTGTGAAAACTGTTTAACTCTATTTCCTTCTTTTAAATTTTCCAATTTTTGATTTTCTTAATCTCCTTGTCAATTTTTTCTGTGCTGAACTGTGCTGCAAAAATAGATTTTATTTTTTAAAACAATGTGCGAAAAAAATATGTTCTACAACATAAAATTTTAAATATTACTTTTTCAGTAAAAAAAAACAGTCATATAATACAATGGTTTAATTTCTCAGCTTTATCATAACCTGCACAGAATTTATCAATTTCTCTTTTTATCGTTTTCTCAGGAAGACCTAATCTCTTTCCAAATTCCAAAAATGTATTCGTCGTGTATATCCCCATAGGGCAAGCTATCTTATCTCCCTCTTTAAAAAGACCTTTTCGTAGAGCAAAAATTGAATCATTTGGCAAATGGATATTTGTATTAATGAGATCGTATGCTGGCGATAATTTGAAATCGCCATCAGAGGTTTCAAGTAATGAGAAGTTCTTTATGTGTGCATCACCATTTGACATTAAAAAATTGAAAATCATCAAGTCAAAAAAATTTAGCATTTCAACTCTCCATGCAGGAACATATGAGCCAATTCTATTTGTATTGATGAATATCTATTGTCAATGTTATGAATTGAAAAAAGGAGTAAAAAAGAGCAAAAAAGAGCAAATAATTTTAAATTATAGTTCAGTTTTATTATTCTTTATACTCCCCTGGTGTTGTGCCAAAATACGCTTTGAAACATTTTCCAAAATAAGAAGAATCATTAAAACCAACCTGGTAGGCAATTTCATTTATGTTCAAATCGGTCTTTTTAATTAAGTCGGCAGCAGCGTTCATTCTTATTTCTAAAATTAGCATACTTGGTGTTTTACCCGTAATCGATTTGATTTTGCGGTAAAACTGAACCCGGCTCATACCCACATCTTTACTGAAAGAATCAATTCTCAATTCGGGATTGTCGATATTGTTTTTTATATAATCGAATACTTTTGAGATAAATTTATCTTCCGTAGATGGTAAATTTGTATTGATACTGCCATAAACACTATTTTTATTGAAAGAATCGCGAATTCTCCGACGAATACTAATCAGGTTATTCACTCGTAATTGTAACAATTCCGGATTAAAAGGTTTGACAATATAATCGTCGGCCAATGAATTAAAACCTTCTTTTACCTCCTCTAATCCGGATAAAGCAGTCAATAAAATAATAGGAATATGGTCAGTTACATCATTATTTTTCAACTCATTACACAGCTCAATACCACTCATATTTGGAGTCATAATATCGCTAATAATTAAATCGGGCACAAACTCTATAGCCATTTTACAACCTATCAGGCAATCTTCTGCTTCTATAATACGGTAATTCTCAATGAGTAATGATTTTACATAGTTGCGAACATCCTCATTATCTTCAACAACTAATACTGTGAATTTTTCTTTTCTTTTTAATTTTTGCTCAGTAGTTGATGTAGTAACT
>JBBQMQ010000402.1:0-4381 GCA_038329115.1 Bacteroidales bacterium | reverse complement strand
TCACTGCAACCTGGCGGCAATATAATTTGAGCAGCCTTTTGTGTCGCAGTTACCTTGCTGTAACCCTGACTCATATATTCACTGATTTTATTTTCAAAATTTGTCTTTTGTGTGGAAATCCTTCTATGGCCGGATATCGGCACAAGCGTCAATCCGTCCTCTTTTGCTGCATTGTACATGCTTGTGTAATGAGCTGCGACTCTTGAATCAAGTCTTGCTTGATTGCCGTTTACAACATATGTCAGGTCAACCGTGAAGTCAGCCGGCAACATTAAGTGCCTGTTAACCAGCAACAGATTCCAGTTGTCCTCATCAATAACGGCAAGCCCGGGATTCAATCCGGCATAGGTGTAATCCCCGACACCGGACTTGCTCGTGACGGCAGATGTTGAAATTGCTGTGCTTTCAGTATTTTTTATCGTTACTGTTGTTGACGCCTTTGTTGCATCTGTCGGTTTGATGGTTGATGTTTCCCTGTCTATTACAGAAATCTCTGTTGTTTTTGGTGTTGTTGTCTGTTCGTTTAAGCTTACCGACGATACCGTAGTTTCTATTTTTTTTGTTGCTGTCGTCTGTTCGTTTAGACTTGCCGACGATAAAGTGGTTTCTATTCTTTCAGGTTTGTCGCTTTTTCTAAAAGCCTCGCTGCATCCAACAATTAAAAACAGCATAACAGCCATCAGTACAAACCAAATAAAAATCTTAGATATTTTCATAAATTTCCCCTCAATTTTTTATACCCCGAAAATATTAATAATTCAGCAAATCATATTCTAATATTTTTTGAATGCAAAGTCAAACAACATTAATTTATAGGAGTGATAACCATGCAAGCCAACCAAAGCATTAAAAACTATCCATCGAAGCTGAGAGAAAGCACGAACTATGCGGTCAAGAACATCAAAAGCATCTGCAAAAACATCGGTCCCCGAGCGCCCGGTAGTGAAAACGAAAAAAATGCCCAGGAGTTCCTTGCGGAGGAACTGAAAAAGACCTGCGACACCGTCACTATTGAAGAATTTCCCGTGCATCCCAATGCCTTTTTGGGCTGGATTCCGCTGTGTAGTCTGCTGATGTCCATAGCGGCCGTACTGTATAATACGCGTTTAAGCCTTATCGCCTTGGCACTGACCATGATTTCCATTATCGTCGTCATTTTTGAGTTTGTTTTGTACAAAGAAATTCTTGATCCTTTCTTCAAAAAGAAGACTTCAAGAAATGTTATCGCAATACGGAATCCTTCGGGCGAACTTCAAAAACGCATCATTTTTTCCGGACATGTGGATTCTTCAAACGAATGGACATTTGCCTACCTCGGGGGCCCGAAACTCCTAATCGGTGTAATTGGTCTGGCTATTTTCGGTTTTCTTATCAGCCTTGTGTTTTCCTCTATCGCGGTTATAAGCGGTCATAGTTTTTTACCCTTGGAAAAACCTTTATTGCTGATTTTCGGTTACATTCTCCTCGGTTTTATACCGATTTATATTTTTGCCTCGTTCTTCAAGAATTCTAAAAGAACGGTCATGGGTGCCAACGACAACCTATCAGGCTCCCTTGTGAGCGTTGCGATCACAAGATTTATGCAAGATAATGATATTCGATTTGAAAACACCGAGGTTCGCATTATTGTTACAGGTTCGGAGGAAGCGGGGCTTCGCGGCGCGAAAGATTATTGCAAAAAACACCTCGCCGAAAGTAAAGAGATAGATACTGTTTTTCTTGGTACGGATACGCTCAAAGATCTTGAGTATATAGCTATTTACAACAAAGACCTTTCCGGCACCGTTTCCAATTGTTCAAAAGCTTGTGCCCTCCTTAAAAAGGGTGGAGAGAATGCAGGGATAGACCTGCCCTATAAAACAATAACATTGGGCGCATCGGATTCTGCGGCTTTTTCCCAAGCCGGCATTTCGGCCACCACCCTTGCCGCGATGGACCCGGCGCCCGCGCGCTATTACCATACCCGACTGGACACGGCGGATATTTTAGATTTGAAAGGCATTGAGACCGGGCTGAACATTTTGGTTGAAACGGCATTTTTGTTTGATGAACAAGGATTGAAAGAAAGCTATTGAGTACATTTTCTAAATAATTTCAAATTTTATACTGTTATGTTATAAATAAGTGTGATATAATCTAAAACAACTTACAATAAAAGTATTTTCCGCAATCTTATCATATTTTTCGGCAGCTCTTAAAATGAAGGGAGAAATTTTTCATGAATAAAAAAATCTTTAAGCTTTTATCTTTAGTCTTAGCACTTACGCTAATTTTTTCGCTAGCGGCATGCAGCGGAACCTCCGGCGATACAACGACAACCGCAACAACTGAGGCACCCGTTGTCAGTAAAACACCACAGCCAAATACAAGTACCGCAGCTATTGCTTACTTTAATGCTGTTATGGATGCCGTAAAAATAAGCAAGCCGGCAGTTTCTCCGAAAATTTCAAAAAATGTCAATGACATTGTCTGTGATAATGCTAGCCTAAAAGCGGCAATTCCTACTTTAAAAAAATATATGCTCAACACCGACGCGGATAGTTCTGCATATGGCGATAGTTTAACAAACATATTCCCCGTTAAGGGTCAAAGCTGGGGTAGCAGACTTACAGCAACCGATGTTAAATACGCCAACTGCCTTGAAGCACTGAAGACTTATGAGATAACTATCCGTTTTAAAGACGCAACAGATCCTGCACCGTTTACCAGCGCACTTGGCAAAGCCTATGACCTTACCGACAAAGCTTCTATCTTAAAGGAGTTTGAAAAATCGGCAGACTACATGACAGTTGATAAACTTGATTTGCTTTATACCGGTTGCTATATTCTATGCAGTGTAGACAGAGCCACCGACCAAGTTCTTTCCATAACCTACATAACAAATGTCAACGCAGTTTCCACCGTTACAGGCGTTGGCACACTTAAGGATATGGGTACCGTGCCGCTTTCTCTGAGATATGACAGCAATGCAACCTACACACTTGATTGGACAAAACCCGACGCATAAACCGAAAGCATAACCTTTAAACGGAGCAGGCAAATGCCTGCTCCGTGTTTTTTATGTCTATATTTTTATACGTTAGCCAGCCCTTGAATATATCCGGTTCTTTTGAGAAGCGTTGCGGATGAAATCTGCGAAATGTAAACGGTAATATTCCCTTTTTCATCCTTACACACGGTAAACGACTTTGGCAGTTCTGTGCTTACATTTACCACTTTACCTGACTGCTCAGCCCTTTTTAGGTAATCCCTTGTTATTTTTGAAACCGTTGATGTGTCCAAGTCAAAAATGCCGACGATATCTTCAAAAGTTACAACCGTGTCCTGTCCCAAATGCAAGTACATAAAAATCATCCTTTCTGTCCACAACCCATTGATCACTGACCATTTTGTTTTATCTGCCCTGCCTCAACCTCAAAAATCTTTCCGGTGTTAACGCGGCTTAAAATTGAGGGATCACAACAGGTAATAAAAACCTGCCAACCCTCCAAGTATTTTAGTAAAAAGGTCTGTCTGCTACAGTCAAGTTCGCTCATTACATCGTCCAGAAGGGCTATAGGTTGCTCGCCGCTTGTTTGCATGATAATAGCTGCTTCACCGAGCTTTAAAGCCAGCGCACAGGAACGCTGTTGTCCTTGCGAGCCGTAACTCCTTGCACTTAGATTGTTTATTTCTATCTCCAGGTCATCCTTATGGGGTCCCACGGAAGTGGTCTGTCGCCGTATGTCCGAAAGTCTGTTTTTTTCGAGTGCTGTGAGCATAGCCTCTTTTAAATCATTTTCATTTTTACCATCAGCTTTAAAACTTTGAAGGTACGCAATTGAAAGGGATTCTCGCCCTGCGGATATTCCGGCGTATATTTCTGCCGCTATAACCGCCAATTGGTCAATATATTTTAGCCTATAACACAGAATTTTTGCGCCTATGCGGGAAAGCTCTTCATCCCATGTGGACAATAAAAGTATATCCCCGCCTTTTTCGGAAAGTTGTTTTAATAACGCATTTCGTTGCGCCATTGCCTTAATATATCGTGAAATCAAGCAGGCATAATTTGGTTTTAATAGACTTATTGCAATGTCGATAAATCGCCTTTTTTCCGATGGCCCATCCTTAACTATAGATAAAACCGAAGGTGAAAAAACAACGGCCTGAAACTCCCCAAGTAACTTACGAGGAGTCTCCTGCCAAATACCGTTTAATTTAACTTGTCTTTTTGCGTCTATGATCATCTCTGCATTTTGTTCCCGACCTCGCGCATAAAAATCGAGTTCTATACGGGCAGATTTTTCATTTTCATTTATAAGTTCGTTGCATTTGTGGGTGCGAAAACTTTGGCAACCTGTAAAAAGCCATATACTTTCGATGATATTGGTTTTACCCT
>JBBQMQ010000401.1:0-4417 GCA_038329115.1 Bacteroidales bacterium | reverse complement strand
AACTGTGGCATGGCTGAACCTACTAATTTATAGGCTTCCATTATTTCATTTACGGAGGAACGAATACGAACACTTGTACCCGCCAATGGATTTACAGCCATTTGCTCGGCGTACTTTTTAAGTATTAGTATATCTTTGTCTTCCAGTCCTGTAAGGGCTTTTAGGTTAGCACTGGTGTCTTCCAGCTCGTTGCGCATATCCATGTATTTTTTCAATACAGTAATTACTCCGGTAATTGCCATTGCACCCACTGCGAAAAGTTGCCAAGTTTGGTTTGTCCATTCAGCAAATTTCATAAAGTTGGATTGTCCAACTTTGGTTTCATTATTTACGAGTGCAATTTCCGCTTTTACTGCTTTGAGTTGGTTTGCGTGTTGTTTCCATGCTTCTGAGTTTCTATCAAGATTAGATTTATTCATGACAGTGTTCAATTCCTTTTGCGCCTTGATAAGGTCACGCATGGAAGATCCTGAAACATTGTCCAGAACTTTTTTGATATCCCAATTTGATTTTGTGAGTTGGCGTATTTCCTTGTCAGTGGCTGACAATTCTTTTTTTAGTCGGCTGTATGCTTTTTCGGCTTCCGGACTTGGTGCTGCTTTTCCTGCTAGAATAAGTGCTTCACGTAATCTTTTGGCTTTTGCTTCCAACAGATTAAGTTCTTGTTTGGCTTGCTCTCCATTTACGGTAACGGTGCTTTGTGCTCTCTCGTTTTGCATACTATTTCTAATTTTGAAATGCAAAGAACATTCACAAAGCCGGTAATAAAAAAGACAAAAAAGCCTCACATTTCTGTAAGGCTTGTCATGAAAATTAAAGTGTTTTACCAGAATTTAGGGACAAATTTCCAAACAATAATCAAAAAAAATGGAATTCCCATTCCTGCCAATAGCCATTTCCACCAATTAGAAACAGACCTTTCACACTGTTTCAATTGTTGTTTAAGTTGACTATTTTCTTTTGATAAACTGTCGATTTGGGTCGTGTAGTGACTTGACAAATCAGTTTTCAGTTTATCAGTACTTTCTTTGACTTTCTCAGACTTGACATGATTGGTTATTTCCAGTTGACTTTGAACAGGAGGTTTGCCACTTATTTTGTCAATAGGTTGTTTGGTGTCATAATTTATCAGCTTAGCGGTCCAATCTTGGGTTACTTTTTCAATTTCTTCGAATTTCTTTTCGTCCGTCTGTTGAATGTTGGTTTGTTTGTTTTCAACCTTTTTGACTGTTTGAAACTGATCTGTTTTGGCAGACACATTGTTGTCAACAGAAGTGTGTCTTACGGCTTTACAGGCGTTAAGAGCAAACAATATACAGAGTAGTACCAGTATAAAGCGTGTGTTTATTTTCATAATCTACAGTTTAGTATATTCCTTTTTAGCTTCAAAACAGGGACATTCTTTCATAAACTCCCACGATTCAATAATTCCATTACCGTTTAGGTCGGGAGAAAAATCTCTATGACCTAAAATCTCCGCTTTCGTATAAGTTTTTTTCAGGGTTGTAAGCAAAGATGTCAGACTTGCTTTTTGCGCTGTGGTTCGAGTGTCTTTGGCTTTACCGGTGCTGTCCAGACCACCGATATAGCAAATACCTATTGAATTTGAATTTGCACCAGCAACTTGTTGTCCGATAAATTCAAAACTTTTGGTTTGAATTGTTGTACCGTCCAGGTAAATCAAAACGTGATAGCCAATGTGTTTTCCACCAATGGCTTTGAATCGTTTGGCGTGCATAGCTTCAATATCTTTTTCTACAAACTTTTTGCCTTCAGGCGTGGCAGAGCAATGAACGACAATGAATTTTATTTCTCTCATTTCTTTTCCTCCTTTTGCTTGAGTAATTCGGCAATGGCTTTAATCTTTTCATCACCCAACAACCCGATAATATCTAAAGCAGAAGTAATCAGCTCCGGTGAAATAATCTCTTTGTTCTTGCCTTTTTCAAGGTTTTCTTTCACGCTTACGCCTTCAATTATAAGTATAACCAATACGCCCATGATTGAAAAGATTGGGATACGAAATATCCCAAATATCGCCCAAATATCACTTAAAGTAGTGAGGTAACTCAAAACGAAATCAAAAAGTAAACCAACGATTAGCAGCATAAAATACTGCAAATCTTTTTTGATTGTTTGACGCAGTCCGCGTGAAGTTGTTTTAAAACAACCGAGTCGCTTACTTCCGTCAATCCCGGTTTTTAAGTCAACCAGCGAAGCAATAAACACAATCATCCACATTAAGAAAACAACGGATAATTTGAGAAGGAACGATTTCATATCGCCTTGAAGCAAAGAAGGAATAAAAAGTAAATTCATGATTTTAATTGTGTTTTAATTGTGTTTATGATTTAAATTGGGAAAAGCATCCTGCATAATTTGAAAGTTAAAATCTAACTTGTTTTTGCTCTTCATTAATTCTACAATTTATAAGGCCACTGATGTTTTTTCCATTGATAGAAAAATCAGCAGAAATGAACTCATAAATATCAGTCTCTTTCAATTTAGGTTTTTTCTCAGCATATTTAGTCATCACTAACGCTGTAGCTTCTTCGGAAACCGGAAGATTTTGTGAAGCTGCAATTAAATCTATTACTGCTTGTTTTTCAGGAGAAATCACCTCACTTTCTTGAGTTAATACAGCTAGTTGGTTAGTTGTTAGGTTGATACTTTTATTCTCAATCCACACGCCTTCTACTATTGAACTTGTATTTTTCATTTTTCTAAATTTTATTTTATTATCCTTGGCTATTTTCTGTATTATTACCATCAATGCAATATCTCGTCTTTCCAGCTCCCGATACCACATTAAATGCTAATTGAGTGGGAGCAGTGTTTGTATTTTCAATTCTGCAATAGATTAGGATTCCGGTTAAAATTCCTGTTCCAAAACTAGCCTCACCTGCTATGCAGTTATATGCCTTTCCGCTAAACGTACCTACACTACCCGTATATCCACCTCCGTAAGAATAGGCTCCTGCATGCAATTATAAAACTTTCCCGAGGCAACAGAACCTGAGAGCCAAGCAAAAGTTCCCATACTGCCAGTACAGCTATAAAACGTACCGGATGCTGTTGATACCCCAAATGATTTATTCCCTGAAATACATTGAGTGAATGTTCCTGAAGCAGTTCCAAAATGACTGTCACTATTACCACCAAAGGAATAATTAGCTGCAACACAATCAGTGAAAATGCCGGATGCTGTTGTGGCTAAAGTTCCGTAATAGCCTCCAAAACATTGATTACCTCCTGTACAACGGATAAAGGTTCCTGAAGCAGTACCACCATAACCAAATGAATAATCACTAGAAATGCAGTCAATGAATTTACCAGATACAACACAACCTACAGTTCCTCCAAAACTATAATTACCTGCTTTGCATTTTTCAACCGTTAAAGTATTAGCGTAACTTGGTATGCTGAACTGATAAGAACCGCAATCAATTCCTTTAATATACGTATCAGAAGCTGTAATCTGCAATCCCGCAAATAAAACATCCATAGCTCCAGTCATTGAAACTATATCAATGTAATTTTGGTCATGATAGAATGTTGATGTCGTGTGTGTGCCGGGCATCAGAATAAGTCTGTGTCGGTTATTCGGTGATAAAACCTTACTTGTGTCGTAACCATTTGGCAATAATGTCCAATATGTCGGATCATAAGCCGGATCATTTTGGCAATCATCAAGATTAGCGTTGCATACAAAATAGGCAGATGTTTCATTATCATAATCATACATGGAAATAACATCTCCTTTACTGAACGAATTGCCATAAACATCCCCATCTTGAATGTAATATCCACCGATAATCCTGTTTCTTAGTTCTTTGGCAGTCGCATAAGCTGCTCTGAATGCAGCATTGTTTTCGGCATTCGTGCCACCACCTTTCACTATGGTGAAGTTTTGTTCACAACGAACGGATAATAAGCTCGAAATCAAACGAGCATTCAATAATTTAATATCTTCACCAGATAGAGGATTATCCAATGTGCTGTGAACATAGCTTGATAAATTAGCCATACATTTATTTTTTAAATTGTTTCTATTCTTGAATTATATTTTCCCAAAATCAATTCACCATAATCCGTTGTCAATAAACCATTATGCATTATTTTGAAATCTCTGAAATCAAGTATTGTATCACCTTTTTCAGAAATTATCAATTCACCTAAATTATCTGTTATAAATTGACTAATAAATAATGGTACGTTGCTTATCTCTAAATTGATAGCACTTATAAAGTTTTTGAGTTCATTGTCTGCATCAACTCGTTTAGCCGGTTCATTTTCAACTAAGTTTTTATCTTCAGTCGTATAATCATTTGTTGATAATATTTTTCCAGCAACTTTGTCTACTTTGTTTGAGACTTTGACAACTTCTTCTTTTTCTTCGTTAGTATAATCGTTTGTA
>JBBQMQ010000400.1:0-4438 GCA_038329115.1 Bacteroidales bacterium | reverse complement strand
CAAAAATTCGTAATTTGAATTACTACTCCTAACTGAATACTGACTTCTAATAACTCTAAAATTATAGAGAGCTTCTCTCTCAAAGCGGGTGCAAAAGTAGATACTTTTTATTTATAAACCAAATGTCTGTGAAAGATAAATTTAGAATAGATGCTCCTCTCAAAGGTAAAATCCTGTATCAAAGTTTATTTAGCACCAGAAAAAAAATACGAAATAGATTTCGAGCATGCAATTCTCAAACCAATACATGCGAAAAAAAAATCGTAATTTTTTGAATATCTGAAAATTAGCACTCTAAATTAGTTTTTTATAGAAAATAGTTGAAGAGTATTATGGATACAATTTATTAACCAATTACTTGTTTTAAATAATTTGTGTACCTTTGGCATTCAAATAAACACACATTGAAAATATTCTAACTGATTAAAGATAAGTTATATCTAATATATTCTTAAGTGTTTACATCATGCCATACAAACTTAAATGATTGAAAACAATCCTTTACTGGTTTTACTAATAATATGATTATGTCCGATATCATTAACTATATAATAGATTTTCTGTTGGGTGACCAAATTCCAGCTGAGATAAAGTCAAAAGTGGGATACACAAACGATCCGAGTGAGTTCCAACATTATAGTCTTGTTATTTTGCCTTCCGATTTCTTTAACGAAGGCATTTATGGCACAGAACAAACGTTGCCTCATTTGCCGTTAAAAATATGGGAAGAAACTCCTATTCTTTTTGGCGAACCACACACAGAACAAATTGGTGACACCCGAATTATCCATGCAGATTTAATTGCAAGCACCTATTTTCTGATTTCACGTTATGAAGAATTCATTCGAAGAAAAGAACGTGATGTACATGGCAGATTTCCGGGAAAAGAATCACTTCCTTATCGCGCAGGATTCATTGACAGGCCATTGGTTGACGAATATGGCAAACTATTAAGAGCCCAACTTCGTGAAATATGTTGTAATATACCGGAACCTCCTGCCAAAATAAAAAAAATATATCTGACTCACGATTTAGATCAAATTGCTCATTTTCGAAATGTAAGAGGCTTAATAGGAGGCTTTTTAAGAGGAATAAAGAGGCCAAAAGAAGGCAATAAGGCATTGAAAAGTTTCTTTGGTGGCTTACGATATGACCCATGGTATACGTTTCCTTTTTTATATAAGTTGGATAACGAATTAATGGCCGAATTGGGAAAAGACAGGTGTGAATCAATTATTTTTGTCCGTTCAGGCGGAGGAAAAAGAAAAGAAGATAAGCCTTTTTCAAATTTAATACATCCTGATTACAAAAACCTTATTCGGTATTCGAAGCGAAAAGGAATTTTAATAGCCTTGCATTCCAGTTATGATGCCGGAATAAATCCGTCTTTGATTCCTGACGAAAAAAGGAAACTCGACTATCATACCAGAACCAAAACCACTTATAACAGAAATCATTATCTCGACAGCAGAGAGCCTGAAGATATGCAGGCACTTATTGATGCAGGAATTACAGATGATTTTACATTGGGGTATGCAGACATGGCTGGGTTCAGGCTTGGAACCTGTCGGCCGGTAAAATGGATTAACCTCAAAACAAAAAAAACAACAACTCTGACATTACATTCTCTTGCCATTATGGATGGCACATTGGATGATAAGCGGTATATGTATATGAATGCCCACGATGCCTATCAGTATTGTGAACAGTTGATAAATTGTGTGGAAAGTTACAACGGCGAATTAGTTTTGCTTTGGCACAATACTTCGGTGGAAAAAACGCCCCAATCCTATCAACGGAAGTTGTATAAAGATCTTATTAAATTCCTTCAAACTAAATAATTATGCAAAAAACGGCCATTGTTTGTGTGACCAACGATTTGACTACCGATCAGCGTGTGCATAAAACCTGTATGACCCTTCAAAAGTGTGGTTATTTTGTTGTTGAATTCGGAATCTTGAGATCAGATAGCATGCAGTTAGAACGATCTTATTTTACTTTACGTAAAAAATTGATATTCCAACATGGGCCACTGTTTTATGCCGAATTTAATATCCGTTTGTTTTTATATTTGATGTCAGCTGAGGTTGATTTGATTTTTGCAAATGATTTAGATTCACTTCCAGCTGCTTTTTTTGCGGCAAAACTCAGAAATAAAAGGCTGATTTACGATACTCACGAATATTTTACTGAGATGCCTGAATTAGTGAATCGTCCATTTATTCAAGCCATCTGGCGAAAAATGGAAGACTACTTTTTCCCAAAGTTGACTGATATATTAACTGTAAATGATTCCATTGCAAAGCTTTACAGCGACAAATTCAACAAAAAAATATTTGTAAGTCGCAATATTCCCCTAACCTATTCTCCCGAAAGACAGAATACAAGAAAAGAGCTTGGGTTGCCAACCGATAAGCGAATTGTTATTCTGCAAGGGACAGGTATTAACATCCAACGCGGCGCAGAAGAAGCAGTTGAAGCAATGGGATTTTTGGATAATGTGGTTCTGCTGATAGTGGGAAAAGGCGATGTATTCCCTGTTTTACAAAAAATTGTTTCAGAGAAAAA
The DNA here is from genome assembly GCA_038329115.1 of Bacteroidales bacterium. GTDB lineage: Bacteria > Bacteroidota > Bacteroidia > Bacteroidales > Paludibacteraceae > Paludibacter. The sequence goes on along the minus strand of JBBQMQ010000400.1, from coordinate 1,870 downwards.
ACTTCAGGAAAAAGTTATTTTCAAGCCAAAAATGCCTTTTGCCGAATTGCGTCAATATACTATGAATAGTGATTTAGGGTTAGCTATTGATAAAGACACAAACCTGAATTATCATTTTTCGTTACCCAATAAACTGTTCGATTATATTCATTCGGGCATTCCCACGCTTTCGTCAGGATTAATTGAATTGAAACAAATTATTGACCAATACGATATTGGCTATTACATTCAAAACCATGATCCTAAACATATTGCCGAAGTAATTAAAAGCATCTTTGCTGACGAAACCCGTTACAACATTGTGAAACAAAACACTGTACGAGCCAAAGAAGAATTGTGTTGGGAAAATGAAGAAAAAGTGTTGATGGGAGTAATAAAAGGGAAATAATTTCATATAAAAATCATATGCTTTCTATCTTACTTCCAACATACAATTATAATATCACCCGACTTGCAACTGAATTGAATCGTCAGGCGTTGGAATCGAATGTCAATTTTGAAATTATTGTAATGGAAGATGGCTCTGCCAAAGAGGTTGAAGCTAACCGGTTAATTGGTGAATTGGTAAACTGCAAACACATCATTCTAACGGAAAATATTGGTCGTTCTGCTGTACGAAACAAACTTGCAGATGCGGCAAAATACGAACATTTACTTTTTATGGATTGTGATGCAGAAGTTGCTTCTCCTGATTTTGTAGGCAGATACCTGACATTTTGCAAAGAAGATAGCGTGGTAATAGGAGGAACGGTATATGACCCAAACGAAACAAATCCTGAATTCAGTTTGCGCCTGAAATATGGTCGTATACGGGAAGCAAGATCAGCTAATGAGCGATCGAAAAACAACTTTGCAACTTTCAACTTTTTGATTTCCAAATCTATTTTCAATTCGGTACGTTTCGATGAAAGCATTCGGGGTTATGGTCATGAAGATATGCTTTTCGGGCATCAATTACATCAACTCGGATATGAATTTGTTCAAATTGAAAATCCTTTAATTCACAAAGGGCTGGATGATAACAAGACTTTTCTAAAAAAAACCGAAGAAGGAACCGGTAATTTATTTTTGCTTTACAAAACGGGCAAATACCCTTTTTTGGTTCAGGAATCTAAGCTATTAGATACTTTTTTAAAACTCAGAAAATATGGAATGACAAGGTTATGTGCCGCTAAATTTGATATTACTAAAGAAATTTTGCGCCGGTTGCTCTGTTCGAAAAATCCTTCGCTCCTGCTTTACGATTTATATAAACTGCTATATTTGTGTAAAATATCTCACATAAAATGACATGTTGTCAGCATCAAAGGAAAACTTTTCAGAATTAAAACCGTTATTTCTGTCAAAACAGACAGTTCTTTGCTTTGGCACAAAATTAGCCAAGAGAAAAATGCTTTTAAGTTCTGAAAAGGCAATTAAACCAAAATAATTAATTTAAAACTGAAAAATATGAACATTAAACCATTAGCCGACCGCGTGTTGGTAAAAGCTGCTCCGGCAGAAGAAAGAACAGTGAGTGGAATCATTATTCCTGATTCAGCAAAAGAAAAACCTTTAAAAGGGGAAGTATTGGCAGTAGGTAACGGAACCAAAGACGAAGAAATGGTAGTAGCCGTTGGTAACAACGTATTATATGGTAAATATGCCGGAACAGAGCTTGAATGGGAAGGTGAGAAATACCTGATCATGCGTCAATCGGATATTTTGGCGATAATTTAAAAGAGTTGCCCCCTAACCCCCTAAAAGGTGCCGCTTTTCCCCTGGGCGAAAATGTTGTGTTCCGTCCGTCGTTGCTGGCTAAATTTGTAAAAAATGCCACACCGCAACTTGATCTGAATGCTAGTTTCCTGTTTGCAAACACCTTGTGGTT
>JBBQMQ010000399.1:0-4449 GCA_038329115.1 Bacteroidales bacterium | reverse complement strand
CCGGCACTAAAGTTGCTCTTATTGAACTAATCTATGCAATACAGACGTCCGGTTGTATCAACAATGGGAAAAGTGATTTAAAAAGAATGACTTCCTATATTGAAAACCTATTCAACATTGATTTAGGAGATATCTACCGCTCGTTTCTTGAGATTCGGAATCGTAAAGGCAGTCGAGTTCAATGTTTGGATCAACTTCGCAAAGATTTAATTACTCGAATGGATGATGCAGACAATGAGCAAGTTAATCATTAATAGCATTTTACACATCTGGAAAGACCCAAGTTGTACCCAATATTTTACATTTATTTCTCTATCTTTTTGCTTCAAAAATAAAGCTTTTTATCTCGATTTTTAAACTACATTCCGGAAAACTGACTACTCCCAAGTTGTCAGTTTTTTTAGTTGAAAAACAACTCACTCTAACGTCCACGTTACTAGGCTTTAATAATTTGTTTTGCAAGTACTTTACCCAACTTGTGAAGTCCATCTGTCCAATTACCAGACCTTTGTAATCAAAAAAATCTTATGGACGTAATCACTATCGAATCTATTGCTTATAAAGCGTTAGAGGCAAAAATCAATTTAATTGCCAAATTTGTAAACGAACAAGAACCGGTTGCCATTGAAAATCCGGATGAAACATGGGTTGATAACTACGATGTGTGCTCATTTTTAAAGATCAGCGAACGTACCTTACAACGCCTTCGGTCAAAGGGTTTAGTATCCTACTCAGTTATTTCAGGTAAATCCTACTACACCATTACTGAAGTCAAACGGATGCTTAGCCAGCGGATAATCAGAAGTAATGAAACATGCTTACAAGACTTAATCAATAATCACAAACTGTATGCTGAAAGAAGAAGAGTTGATAAAGGTAAGAAATAGTGACTTTGCTTTTTTAGGGTATTAATCAAATCTCATCATAATGGAAGTTAGTAAAGAATTTTTTGAAACAATGATAGAGCAACTTTTCAATAAAATTGAAGTTGCCGATAAAAAGATAGATCGCCTGCTTAATCATGATGCCTGTCTTAAAGGCGATGAACTGTTGGATAATCAAGATTTGATTGGAATGCTTAAAGTGAGCCACCGAACGTTACAACGGTATCGTACTAAAGGTAAATTACCTTATTGTAATTTGAATGGGAAATCGTTTTATCGCCTTACTGATGTGCAGAAATTTATTGATGATCAATTTGAAGGAGTGAAATAATTTCGCATCTTCAGAAATAGTTATTTTTTTGAACTGCGCAAATGCTGTGCAAATCCGCAAAACAAAAAAGCCAAATCGTTGTTTTATAACGATTTGGCTTTTTTCGGGGCTCTCCCTCTTGGACTTGAACCAAGGACCCTCTGATTAACAGTCAGATGCTCTAACCAACTGAGCTAAGGAAGAATTTGGTTGTGCATTTTTTTTGTCAAATGCGTTGCAAAAGTAATAGGTTTTATTGAAATATGCAATATCTTTGCAGAAAAAACAATGATAATTTTATGAAAAAAATATTAGGAATGGGTAATGCCCTGACAGACATTTTATTGCAGATTGACAACGACAATGTTTTATCGTCATTAAATTTGATGAAAGGCGGAATGCAGCTAATAAATGACGAAAGGTCAAATGAAATATTCAAAGCAGTGAGTCATTTTACCAAAATTATGGCAACGGGCGGTTCTGCTTCTAACACAATAAACGGAATTACGAGACTAGGTTTGAAAGCTGGTTTTGTAGGAAAAATAGGAAAAGATGAAATAGGAAGCTTTTTCACCAACGATTCGATTGGCAATGGCGTTCAACCGCATTTGCTGACCAGTGACACACCTTCCGGACATTGCACCGTACTTGTTTCGCCTGATAGCGAACGGACGCTTTGTACGTTCCTGGGTGCTGCCTGCGAGTTGGCTGCTTCTGATCTACATGCTGAAATGTTTCAGGGATATGATTTTTTTCATATTGAAGGATATTTAGTTCAAAACCACGATTTGATCCGTACTGCTGTTCGTTTGGCCAAGCAAGAAGGTTTGAAAGTTTCAATAGATCTGGCAAGTTACAATGTGGTGGAGGAAAATCTTGACTTTTTGCACGAAATTGTCAAAGAATACGTCGACATTGTTTTTGCGAATGAAGAAGAGGCAAGAGCTTTTACAGGCAAAGAACCTTACGAAGCTTTGAACGAAATAGCTGATAAATGCAGCATTGCCATTGTGAAAATCGGGAAAGATGGATCTTATATTAAGTCAGGCAATGAAATCGTACAGGTAAAACCTCGGTTGGCAAATTGTATTGACACCACCGGTGCTGGTGATTTATATGCTGCCGGATTCCTGTTTGGATTTGCCAATAATCTCTCGCTTGAGATTTGCGGAAAAATAGGTTCGCTGGTTTCAGGAAATGTAGTGGAAGTATTAGGCGCAAAAATGACCGACGAAGTGTGGGCTCAGATTCATGCGGATATTAAGCAAATAGTTAATTAGGTCATTGATTCTTGCCAATTAATCAATTAATCATTAACCAATTAACCACGTTGTACAAAAAATTCAAACTTTACGGAGCAATCGTACTGGCCATGATATTCTGGTCGGTATCATTTATATGGACACGTGTTGCCATTTTATCGTTTCATCCGGTTACGCTGATTACGCTCCGATTGCTGTTGGCAACTGTGTTATTATATCTTGTCTCCAAAGCATTCGGAAAATTCCAACGGCTCAGACGTGAGGATCTAAAATGGTTCGTGATGCTGGCTTTTTTCGAACCGTTTATGTACTATATTGGCGAAACGTACGGTCTGACTATGGTTGAATCCACATTGGCTTCGGTGATTGTTTCCACCATTCCACTTTTTGCACCGGTGCTAGCTTATTTTTTACTTAAGGAGAAAATCGGTTGGACTAATATTCTTGGAATTTTTGTCTCGCTGGCGGGTGTATTCTTTGTTATTTACGAACCCGGCGGAGGTTTTACTGCCAATCCTTGGGGCGTGGCTTTGTTATTTTTGGCTGTTTTTTCTGCTATTTGCTATGCCACTACGCTGCGAAAAATACCTACCCATTATTCTATTCTCAATGTGATTTTCTACCAAAGTGCTATTGGACTTATTTTTTTTATTCCAACATTTCTGATAGTTGATTTACCAACAATCCAAACGATTCACGTAACTCAACAAGCTATAGGCGCGTTGCTTATGTTGTCGGTATTTGCTTCGGTCATTGCATTTGTACTTTTTGCAGGTGTTGTGCGCAAAATAGGAGTGGCCAGAACCAATGTCTTTGTAAACCTCATTCCGGTTTTTACTGCTTTATTTGCCTGGTATTTCATGGGCGACGAAGTTACCTGGCTGAAATGGACAGGAATAGGAATAGTTGTTTTTGGGTTGTTTATCAGTCAGTTTGGAAAAATGAAATTCAAAATAAAACTAATCAGGGGACCGGAATATTGATTTTACAATCTTTTTCTCTGAGACTTGCAATTTCAGATAATTTTTTCTTTGCTATTGGTACTAATAATTAATGTATTCGTTTTAATTACCATTCTTTCTTTTTTAATTTCCAACCATTCCTTTTTTTATTACCCGTGTGTTTGTGAGGATGTCATTTTTGGCGTTCGAAATGAATGTTTAAGGACAAAATAAAATCCTTTTTCCCTTTTTCAATTGAATTAATTTGTCAAATACAGTTTCCAGGTTAAATAAAGTTAAGAGCAAATCTTTTTTGTTTTCATTAAACGTCTAATTATTAATTAAATAAATAAGGTTTAATTAATATATTTACAATAAATATAGTACTATGTATTGCAAGGTACTATAAACTTACATATATTTGCAGCGTTATTCAGATTTAGTTCATCTATTAACCGGCAAATGGTTAATTCGTAATAACAAGAAACACAAAAAGTGTAAAACATAAACAAGGTAAGAATGATAACTTTAAAGAACATCAACAAAACTTACGATATGGGGCAAGCATCATTGCACGTGTTGAAAGGAATTGATTTGCGAATAGAAAAAGGTGAATATGTTTCCATTATGGGTGCTTCGGGTTCGGGTAAATCAACCTTACTGAATATCCTTGGAATTTTGGATAATTATGATACGGGTGAATATTACCTGAATGATAAGTTAATTCGTGATTTATCCGAAAAACAAGCTGCTGTTTATCGTAACGAGATGATTGGCTTTGTTTTTCAGTCGTTTAATCTTATTAATTTTAAAAATGCGTTGGAAAACGTAGCATTGCCTTTGTATTACAAAAATATTAGCCGGAAAAAACGGAATATTATTGCCATGGAATACCTGGATCAAATGGGATTGAAAGATTGGGCATTGCACATGCCGAACGAAATGTCGGGAGGACAAAAACAACGTGTTGCAATAGCCCGTGCCATTATTTCAAAACCACAGATTCTGCTTGCCGATGAACCAACCGGTGCATTGGATAGTGTTACCACGGT
>JBBQMQ010000398.1:0-4452 GCA_038329115.1 Bacteroidales bacterium | reverse complement strand
GAATTTTCTTTATATAGGCAAGGGCGGCGTTGGAAAAAGCTCTGCCGCACAAGGCGAATGGGGTTCCAGTTTACTTTCATTCTTTGGGAATGTTAATTACAATTACAATCAGAAATATTATTTATCAGGAATTATTCGGCGCGACGGTTCATCCCGTTTTATTGGGAAAAATAAATGGGGAACATTCTACTCGGTCTCTGCAGGCTGGAATATCGATACCGAAGATTTTATTAAAGATATGCCGAATATCAACAAATTGAAACTACGTACCGGTTATGGTTCTGTAGGTAATCAGGAAATTGGATTATATGCTAATCTGGACAGGTATTCTCCCAACTATTATTACACTTTTGGTGGTGCCGCTTACAATGGTTATGCACAAACAACCCTGGGAAATAACGATTTAAAATGGGAATCGAGTAACCAGTTTAATCTTGGTCTGGATATGGAGATGTTTAAGGGAGCGTTTGGTGCAACAATTGATTATTATTACAAAATTACCAGCGATATGTTAGTAGTGGCACCTTTGCCTCCTTCTGTAGGAAATGCTTCGCCGCCTTGGATAAACAGCGGTAATATGCTTAACACCGGTATAGACCTCGAATTATTCTACCGCAAAAGTTACAAAGACGGAGGTTTTAATATATCGTTAAACGGCGGATTTGTACATAATGAAGTAATAAAATTAGAAGCTCCCTATTTCGGAGGAATGGTTGATACAGGAGTATATGCCACCAAAACAGAAGTTGGACAACCCATTGGTTCATTTTATTTGTATCAAATGGACGGAATCTTCCAAAATCAAACCGATGTGATTACATCAGCCTATCAGGGCAAGGGCATATTACCGGGCGATGTGAAATATGTGGACCAAAATGCTGATAATGTAATTGATTCAAAAGACAGAATCTATATGGGAAGTGCTATGCCAAGCGTTACAGCCGGTCTCAATCTCTCCGGTAATTACAAAGGATTCGATATGCTGGTATTTTTTCAGGGAGCTTTCGGTCAAAAAATATTCTCACAAGTGAATTATGATATTGAAGGTTATTACCGTGGATTTAATGTGACAGAACGATATTACAAAGAACATTGGACCGGTGAAGGAACTTCCAATACGCAACCCCGCGCTTCGTGGGCAGCAAAGTCGAACAATGTAAAAGCTTCAAGCCGTTTTCTGGAAGATGCTTCTTATGTCAGGTTGAAAAACCTGCAAATTGGTTACACCATACCAAATACGAAAAAAATGAAGATACAAACTGTACGTGTTTATTTAGGTGCAACTAACTTACTGACGTTTACAAAATACTCAGGACTTGACCCTGAAATGACCGTCAGTCTGAATTCAGTTGCCGAAGGTGATCGTGCCAATGGAATTGATTGGGGAACCTATCCGGTTGCTAAAAGTTATACATTCGGGCTGAACATAACCTTTTAATCGAAAACAATCATGAAAAATATATTCTATCTTATTACTATCGCTTCAGTTGCTCTATTCAGTTCGTGCGCAGACTTTTTAACGGCCGAACTTAAAGGTGATTATACATCCGAAAACTATTATAAAACACCCGAATCAGCTACCATGGCGGTTACCGGAATTTACAATTCGCTCTATGGAAGCAATACCTTATGGGTTTTTGGCGATGTGGCATCCGACGATGCTGTAAAAGGAGGTAACGCCGGCGATCAGGCTGACATCAATGCCATCAATGATTTTACAGCTCCTTCCGATAACGGATTTATAAACACATTTTGGCAATCGACTTACGAAACTATTGCCCGTGCCAATAACGCGATTACTTATATTTCACCCATGACTTTTGATGCCGCTTTGCGTAATCGGTTGGTGGGTGAAGCTAAATTTTTACGGGCTTATGCATATTTCAACCTGGTGAACGTCTACGGAAAAGTGCCATTAAAACTTGAGCCACAACTTACTTCAGCTACCATCAACGTGGGCTTAAGTGAAACAAGTGCTGTTTATGCTCAGATTGAAAAAGACCTTACCGATGCTATTGCCGTTTTACCGGTTTCGTATCCAACCGAAACCGGACGAATAACTCAGGGTGCGGCTTATGCATTATTGGCCAAAGCCGATCTGTATCAACAAAAATACTCCGCTTGCTTAACCAATATTCAGGCATTAGAAAATTTAAACAAATATGATTTGCTAAAAAACTATGCCAATCTGTTTAAAGGCGGTGCTGAAGATAGCGTGGAAGTCATTTTCGGCATCCGCTATATCAACAGTACTTCCGTAATTCTCGGAAATAGTTTAAATGTCTGGTTTTCTCCGGCAACCGAAGGGGGATACTATTTTAACGCACCTACCCAAAACTATGTAGATGCATTTGCCGAAAAAACAATTAACAATAATGACGATCCACGACTGGATGCATCCATTGGACGTGAAGGAAAACCCTGGTTTGGCAATACTCCTTTCTCATCGTCCTGGTCGGAAGCTACAGGTTATCTTGTAAAAAAATACGATGAAACTATGCCAATCGGATCAACCAAAAGTCAATCAACGATTCCCTATAATGCCATCCGTTTTGCCGACATTTTATTGATGAAAGCCGAAGCAATAAATGAAAATGGTGGTGCGGATGCAGTAAAAAATGCTGCTATAGCAGTTAACAGGGTTCGTGGCAGAGCAGGTTTAGCTCCAACCACAGCTGTGACACAAGATAATATGCGAACAGTGATTCAAAACGAACGCCGCAAAGAACTTGGTTTTGAATTCCACCGCTTTTTCGACTTAATGCGCTGGGGGAAAGCCACAGCAGAAGCTGCATTAGGAACCGATCTGAAATGGACTGAACCCCGTTTCTATTTTCCACTTCCACAATCGGAATTGGATACAAATAAAGCTTTACAATAATTCACAATTAAAACAATCACTTTTAAACTTAAAAAAACAATTATGAAAACAAAAATTTTTAAAACTGCATTTATTGCATGTGTTTCATTAGCTCTTTTAGCCGGCTCATTTTCAGCTTGTAAAACTGAAGACCCCGCTAATAAGGTAGAAAAAACAAAACTGACCGCATTAGTTGATTCTTGTACCATGCTTTTAGCGGGTCCATCAGTATCAACCGATTACCCTGCTGCATCAATTACTGCATTTCAAACAGCATTGACGAATACAAAAACAGCTGCTGAAAGTACAACCATTACCCAAGCTGCTGTAGATAATTTAGTAGTTAATTTGCGTGCCGCTAAAACAACATTTATGGCATCCGCTTATAATTCAATTCCGGTTTCTGCGCTGCTAATCGGAATGACCTTTGACGAAACTGTTGCTTCAAACCAATTTACGACTGAAGGAAAAGGATTGATCGCTAAATTAACCGCTGGTCCTTCACAAATTTTTGGAACGGCAACTAATTTACCAAGTTTCAAAGCCGGTAAGAAAGGTCAGGCAATGTATTTCAACAATGGATCGCATCTTGAAATCAGTAATTATACTGCTACTGATTTATTAGGTAAAAAATTATCAATTGCAGTATGGGTAAAGCCCGATTCAACAAGAGCCGGAAACTATATTGCATCCTATAATTACTGGAATTCATGGAAATTCCAATTGCAGGAACAAAACAAACCTTTCTTTACTGTACATACAAATGCAGATGGTTGGGTGGATGCAGACAATCAAATGGATTTTTCTGCTCCAAACAATGCATGGACACATTTAGTGGTAACATTGGATATGGACACTAAACTGTTAACTTTTTATGTGAATGGTGTAAGTACTATGCAATGGACTGCTACAACGAAACCGGGTTTAACAGGTACTGGAGCGTGGGTATATAAAAACACCTTACCTTTAATGATTGGTGCTTGTACAACCTATGCTGAAGCAAAAGCTGAATGGAATTGGGCTTGGGCTGAAACTCCAAAAAACTGGGATGGTTTTGTTGGTTCAATGGACGAATTGAAAATATACAATGTCGCTTTGGATGCCGGACAAGTTGCCAAACTGTTTAAAGACGAAAATAAATAAATTTGATCTTTGATTTTTTTCTAAAAGGGACTTGATCTTATTCGTAAGTCAGGTCCCTTTATTTCCTAAGTCACTTGCTAAAAACAGTAAATCATACCAGATGAAGGTAAATTGGAAAAGTGAGAGAAATAAATACAAAATGAAACGAATTTTCTTTTCAATCCTCTTTCTTACTTCGCTGTTACTTCTTTCGGCGCAGCAGATTTCCATTCCACGCATAGATCTCATGCACAATATGCCAACTCCCTACGTCATGCGTGATTGGAAAAAGGTAGCCATCAACTATGATAATCTGGTGTATAATACCAGCATCACCGGCACCTATTTACCACTGACATCCATCAATACTTCAAATGGAGTTAATTACCCAACTCTGAAGAACATACTCATGGACTCCTATGTGGGACAAACGAATCACGGAATAGTGGCCGAAGCCATTAATATTATTC
>JBBQMQ010000397.1:0-4458 GCA_038329115.1 Bacteroidales bacterium | reverse complement strand
TCGTTTGGTGGCCCGCACCCAATGACACAGGCTCAGATTGACTTTATAGACAATTGGGAAGTGGAAAACTACCGCCGTAGTGTGGCGGCAGGTGCTTCAAAAGGTCGTGCCGAAAACAAAACCATTATTGTAACCGGTGCTGCACAAGGCTTTGGCGAAGGAATTGCCCGCTGCTTGTTGCAAGAAGGTGCCAACATTGTAGTGGCCGACATGAATGAAACAGTTGGTCTGGCTACGGTTGAACGATTCAATACTCTGGCGAAAAGCAATCGTGCTATCTTCGTAAAAACAAATGTAAGTGAAATTCCGAGTATCGAAAATCTGGTACATGAAACGATATGCAACTTTGGAGCTATTGACTGCTTTATAAGTAATGCAGGCGTTTTACGTGCTGGTGGATTGGATGATATGACGCCGGAAGATTTTGATTTCGTTACCAAAATAAATTATAATGCGTACTTCTATTGCACCAAAGTGGTAAGCAAAGTAATGAAGTTGCAAACCAAATTTGCTCCGCAATATTATGCCGACATTATTCAGGTAAATTCTAAATCGGGATTACGTGGAAGCAAGGCAAACTTTGCCTATGCCGGTGGAAAATTTGGTGGAATTGGATTAACCCAATCTTTTGCATTGGAACTGGCTCCATTCCGTATCAAGGTAAACTCTATTTGCCCGGGGAACTTCTACGAAGGTCCGCTGTGGAGCGATCCTGTTAATGGACTGTTTGTTCAATATCTGAATGCCGGGAAAGTGCCCGGTGCTAAAACCATCGACGATGTAAAGGCTTTTTATCTGGCACAAGTTCCACTTCAAAAAGGCTGTTCGCCAGAAGATGTTACCAAAGGTGCACTATACCTGATGGAACAATGCGGAGAAACCGGGCAGGCATTGCCAATTACCGGTGGGCAGGTGATGTTGAGTTAAGAAGTGCCCCCTAACCCCCTCAAGGGGGAATAAGAAAGAAAAGCAGTACTAATATTTAATAAAAATGTCTCCAAAAATTCCCCCTTTAGGGGGTTAGGGGGCAGATTTACAACATGAAAACAACCGCAATCCGTTTATATGGCAAAAAAGACCTTCGTATGGAGGAATTTGAGTTGCCGCAGATCAAGGACAATGAGATCCTTGCAAAAGTAGTTTCCGATTCGTTGTGTATGTCGTCGTACAAAGCGGCCACGCAGGCAACTGATCACAAACGTGTTCCGAACGATATCTCCGAAAATCCGATTATTATTGGTCATGAATTTGCCGGCGAATTGGTACAAATTGGCTCAAAATGGGCTGATAAATTTCAAGCTGGAGATAAATTTTCCATCCAACCTGCACTTTATTATGAAGATGGTCCGGTAGGTGTGTTAAGTGCTCCTGGTTACAGTTATCATCACATTGGTGGTGACGCCACTTACGTGATTATCCCTGCCGAAGTTATGGAAAAGGACTGTCTACTGGCATACAAAGGCGAAGGTTATTATCCGGCTTCATTGGCCGAGCCGCTTTCGTGTGTGATTGGTGCTATGCATGCCAACTACCACACTACTCCGGGAAGTTATGTTCACAAAATGGACATTGTGGATGGTGGTAAAATGGCCGTGTTGGCTGGTGTTGGTCCGATGGGATTGGCAGCTATTAATTACGTGCTTCGTCGCGATGACCGCAAACCATCTGTATTAGTAGTTACTGACGTTGATCAAACACGACTCGATCGTGCTGCAACAATTCTTCCGGTAGATTTTGCGAAATCTCGAGGCATCGATTTAAAATATATCAATACCGGAACGATGCAAAATCCAGTAGAAGAACTAAAAGCCATTACCGATGGATATGGTTACGACGACGTTTTCGTTTTTGCACCCGTAAAACCGGTGGTAGAACAAGGTGATGCTATTCTGGCTTTCGACGGTTGTCTGAACTTCTTTGCCGGGCCTAGCGATCCGACTTTCAGCGCATCATTCAATTTCTACAACGTACATTATGCTTACACACACGTGGTTGGTACCAGCGGTGGAAATACAGACGATATGGTAGAAGCGCTCGACATGATGTCAAAAGGTCTTGACCCCGCCGGATTAGTCACTCATATCGGTGGATTGGGAGCAGTTATCGAAGCTACTAAACATTTACCTGAAATACCGGGAGGAAAAAAATTGATCTATACGCACATCGATATGCCATTGACTCCCATTGCTGATTTTGCCAAACTGGGCGAAAGCAACGCTGTATACAAAAAGTTAGCGGAAATCTGCGATGGTAACTTAGGATTGTGGAGCGTAGAAGCAGAAACGTATTTGTTGGCAAATTATTGCCCCCCAGCCCCCTAAAGGGAGTGCGAAGAACTCGCAGAAACTTTATGCAAAATTTCAATCAAAGAAAATTAATTAAAAATGTTTTTCAAAAAACTATAAACTCCATTAAATGCTCAATATTCCCCCTTTAGGGGGCTAGGGGGCAGGTTAGTGGATAATTTTTATTAAAAATGAAACAGTTAGATGTAAAATTAATGCATCCGAGAGAGCAAATTAATGTGATTATCGGACGTATTTATCGGAGTGGGATGACTACCACTTCAGGTGGAAACATTTCCATTAAAGATGGAAACGGTGATATTTGGATCACGCCTTCGGCGGTGGACAAAGGATCTTTGACCGTAAAAGACATTGTGTGTGTAAAAAAGGATGGAACAGTGGTTGGACAACATAAACCTTCTTCGGAATTTCCATTCCACAAAGCCATTTTTGATATGCGTCCGGAGTTAACGGCTATTATTCACGCTCACCCACCGGGATTGGTTGCATTCAGTATTGCCCGTCAAGTGCCTGATACCAGTATTGTTCCTCAGGCTCGTAAAATTTGTGGCGAAATTGGTTTTGCGCCTTACGGTTGTCCCGGAAGTGCTGAATTAGGTGAGAAAATTGCCGGCGAATTCAAAAACAAGAAATTCAAAGCGGTTATCATGGAAAATCATGGTGTTGTGTTGGGTGGAACCGATATGATGGATGCTTACCAACGTTTCGAAACGTTGGAATTTTGCTGCCGAACTATTGTGAATGCCGGTCGTATTGGCAAAATAAACACGCTGACAGACGAACAAATATCGAAATATATCAATCATTTCCCAAAAAACATTACACCATTTATGGATGTTGAATATCCATCGGATGAGCGCGAAATCCGTACGGATATGGTAAACATCATTCGTCGTGCCTGCGATCAGGGGTTGATGATTTCTACCTACGGAACTGTTTCGGTGCGTTGGAAAGACAATGACTTTTTGATTACTCCACGCGATGTGGCTCGTTGGGATATTCTTCCAAAAAATATTGTTCAGGTGAAAACCGGTATGGCCGAAGCTGGCAAAGAACCAAGTCGTTCGGTAGCCCTTCACCACCGCATTTACCAGCTTTATCCGCATATCAATTCTATCATTACTACACAGCCAACTAACTTGATGGCTCATGCCGTAAGTCACCAGAAATTTGATGTGCGTACGATTCCTGAAAGCTGGATATTTTTGCAAGATGTTCCTTCCATTCCATTCGAAAGTTTGTATAACGATACAGAAGGAATTGCTGAAATGTTTGCCAACAACCGTGTTGTAATTGTTGAAAATGACTGTGTTATCGTTACCGGAAACAAATTAATCAATACGTTCGATTACTTAGAAGTAGCTGAATTCTCAGCAAATTCGCTGGTAATGGCTTCTTCTATTGGTCAACTTCACCCAATGGGCGACAAAGAAATTGATGAACTAAGAGTGGCCTTTAATGTGAAATAAGAACAGCCCCCTAAATCCCCCAAAGGGGGACTTAAAGAATCAGCGTCTGATGAATTTGTACCATCAGACGTTTTTTATTAATTTTGTTCCACCGAAACAACAAAGTTCCCCTTGGGGAATTTAGGGGTAATCTATGACAATCATCTTCTCATCTTCCAATTCACCCACTTTCAATCTTGCCGCTGAGGAATATCTATTCTCCGAACGTCAGGATGATTTGTTGTTTTTGTATGTGAATGAACCAAGCGTAATAATTGGCTCAAATCAGGTGATTAGGAATGAAGTGAATGTAGATTTTTGTGATGAGAATGACATTAAAATTGTACGTCGAATGTCGGGTGGAGGAGCCGTTTATCATGATCTTGGAAATTTGAATTATTGTTTTATTTCAAATACAGATTCCGAAAAATCATCCTTGAGTGCTGAATTTCTCGAACCTATTATTCAAACTTTGAAATTTTTCAATATTCCTCTTGTAATCGGTAAACGGAAAGATTTATGGCTGCCTGACGGATGCAAGGTATCGGGAACAGCATCTCATATTTCAAAAAAAAGGAAATTACATCATGGAACATTATTATACGATTCGGATTTAGTAAAACTCCAAAACGCATTATTAGTTAAAGAAAAAGACTCAACTGTAAAAGGGATTGTTTCAGTACCTGCCAATGTAAATAATATTC
>JBBQMQ010000396.1:0-4463 GCA_038329115.1 Bacteroidales bacterium | reverse complement strand
TCGCGCCCAACTGTCAAATTATGAAAACGAACTAATTCATCAATTTTCTGATCCAACGCATCTTGTGCCAATTTCCGTTCGGTAACATCAATTGCCATAGCATGACGTGCATTCGTTCCTTTCGAAATGACAGGCGTAGAAATTACATCCACGTAAATAATTTCACCATTTTTCTTTCTGTGGCAAACTATTCCATCCGAATTTCCTCCATTTCGTGTTCTTTCAATGGCTGTCATTACTTCCAACGAGTCTTCTTTCAAACGTAAATCAGGAATGGACAGTTTCAAAAATTCTTCATGTGAGTAACCGTATTGTTTTTCGGCAGCGGCATTTACATCCAGAAACCGAAGTGTTTCCAAATCGTAAATAAACATGGATTGTGGGTTGTTTTCAAACATCAAACGGAATTTTTTTTCGCTATCTCGAAGTTTTTGCGCCGATTCTTTTTGGTTTGTAATGTTAATTGTATAACAAACCAACCCTATGATATTGTTATTCGAATCCCTCATTGGATGAAGACTGTTTTCATAAAACACTTTTGTGTTATCTCTCCAAATGACTTCACTTTCAAATGATACGGTAGTTCCTTCAAAAGCAGCATCGTATTTTTCTTTCCATAAATTGAGCAATTCATTAGTATATTCGGGGTATAACACGCTATCACCAACAACCGAATCATTACCCGATTCCATTAAAATTCCATAGCGGAAATTTTTATTAAACGTTATGAGTCTGTATTGCTTGTCAATTGAGAAAATAACATTTGGTGAACTATCTATAAGCAGCCGGATTTCCTCTTCACGTTTCTTGATTAAATCCAGAATCAGGTTCTTTTCAGTAACATCCTGAATTACACCAAACAAAACCCTTTTTTCTTTGTCATAAATTGCTGACGAATGAACATCCTTTATTTCTCCTTTATCTGCCGTTTTTATTTTGTATTCAATATCATAAGGTTCGTCTTTTTCAATCAAATTTTTCAACGCCAAATCCATCATTGGTCTGTATTCGGAGATTGGAATTGCTTTTACGGTTTCGTAATCAAATTTTTTTCCCTCCAAACCATAAAGTCTTTTAGCCCCTTTAGATGCTGTTGTTGTCATTGTATCTAAATTCAGATCCCAATTGCCTGATTTTGAAGCAAATTCCGCTCGATTCAGTCGATCTTTCGCTCTAATGGTATGTATTTCAGCCAGTTTACGTACATTAATATCCTGAATGGTACCAATCATCGAAACAATTTGATTGTCCTTGTCATAAGTTAATTGTCCCAACCCGAGCACCCATCGTATTTCACCGTCCGACTGGCGTATAATCCTATATTCTTTGTTAAACGATTGTCGGTTTGCCAACACATCAACCTGAAAATGATTATTCATCATTTCCTGATCCTCGGGAAGGATTAAGGCTAGCCAACTTTCAACATTTTTTTCATAATCTTTTTCAATTCCAAAAGTCCTATCCATTACCTCTGACGAAGTCCAAATACCAGTACTTACATTCAGGATATACGATCCAATATTGGCAGCATACTGTGATTCACGAAAGAAGTGTTCACTTTCCATCAATCGTTCTTCCATTTCCAATTGATGTTTTTCTGTGTTTTTTCTATCAATAAAAAGTGCTGTCTGGTGTGCCATGAGCTCAACGATTTCCCGATTTTGTAGTTCATTTTCACCGGAAAAATAAAACGAGAAATCACCTATTTTTTTGTTCTTATTGGAAAGATTTATAATATATATATATCCCAGATTTAGTGTATCTGCAACTAGTTTTGAGATTGCACGTGGCATTACTTTACCGATACATTCTGACAGATTTTCAAACCTGACAATCAGCTTTCCATCAATTTTCGCATTCCGAACCGGATCAAACTTCCATATTTTGTTTTTTAGATCGAAACCTAGAAATTTTGTTGCCTGTGAGTAAATATCTTTAATTCCACTTAACGCAACTGTTTTGAAATCGGACTGATTTAGTTCATACAAATTCAAAGAGGCATAATTTGCTCCTGATATTTCCCTGAAACGATCAGTTAATAGTTCAAAATCAACATCCTCCTTGTTAGATTCAATAAATTCAGTACTTTGGGATAACAAATCATTCAATAAATCCTGATTTCTTAATAAATTTTCTTCCGCAAGTTTTCTATCGTTAATATCAAAACAATGTCCAATATAACCAATAAATTCACCGCCACTGTTATAATTCGGTGTTCCCATATCAATCAACCACCGATACTCACCACTGACGTGTTTCAATCGGTATTCCATACTGAATAGTTCACGTTTATCAAAAGCAGTAACATAAGTTGCTAAACATAAATCAAGATCATCCGGATGAATTCCCTCTGCCCAACTGCTTCCAACTTCTTGCTCCAGTGTCCTGCCGGTAAAATTCAACCAGGGTTGATTAAAATAATAGCAAAGTTTATCGGTGCCGGCAGTCCAAATGAGTGCCATTCCATTATCTGCAATAGCCTTGTATTGAACATCTTTCTCGCGTAATTCATCTTCAATTGTCTTTAATTTTTCTTCATTTTCAATTTCAGCACAAACTCTGCTTACAACCAACGGAACCATTTCCAGAAAATGACTGTCTTTAATAATATAATCCCTTGAACCGAGTTTCATCATATCCACAGCAATGCGTTCATCGCCTTGCCCGGTGGCGAGAATAAAAGGCGGAATTGTGTCCATTTTTGTTTGCAATAGAGCGATAAACTCTTTTGCTTTCATATCAGGAAGATTATAATCCAGCACTAATAAATAAGGTACATGGGTTTCCAACCATTCAAAAGCAGCAGAACACGAAAAAACACCAACAGTTTCACAACCCAACTCTTGTAGTTTTTCATTAACCAATTCATTTAAACCGGCATTGTCTTCGATAATTAGAATTGTTTTTTTTATCGCCTCCATTGTATTAAAAAATAAAGATTTATTATTGATATGTCTGTTAATTTGTCTTTTTGTTTTGATCCGCGAACCCCCAAATGTGGCTTCAAGACGCAGTATTTATATCTTCTTTTTGACCCCCAAACCCCCAAATGGGGGCTTTAAGACGCAGTCGATAAAAAATAGAAATAAGTTCAAAGTTCCACTCTTAAGCCCCCATTTGGGGGTTTGGGGGTCATCCAGTCATAATTTCAACTTCGTTCAACTTGTTTTTACAAACTTCTTTTTTTTTCTCCCAAATACGCCAGCTGGCGGTGGCTTCAAGACGCAGTATTTATATCATCTCTTTGACCCCCAAACCCCCAAATGGGGGCTTCAAGACGCAGTTTCTATTTATTTGAAATAATGATTTTTGCAATACTTCTAGTTCCACTCTTAAGCCAAACACTTTTTATTCCTTTTTCTTTCTCCATTTGGAGAAAGTACCCGAAGGGGGATAGAGGTTTTTTTTGGGGGTTTGGGGGTCAGAGAGTTCTATTTTCTACTTCGTCCAACTTGTTTTTACAAACTTTCTTTTTTCTTTTTGACCCCCAAACCCCCAAATGGGGGCTTCAAGACGCAGTTTCTATTTGTTTGAGATAATGACTTTTTGCAATACTTCTAGCCCCACTCTTAAGCCAAACACTTTTTATTCCTTTTTCTTTCTCCATTTGGAGAAAGTCCCCGAAAGGGGGATAGAGGTTTTTGGGGGTTTGGGGGTCATGCAGTTCTAATTTTACAAATTTCAATTGTTTCTTTTATTTTAGATAAAACTTGATCTAAATTATCAATAACTTCTCTATTCGTGAATCTAATAACTCGAAAGCCTTGCTGACTTAGCAAATAAGTTCTGTCGTTATCATATTCTTTTTGAAAATTGTGAATCTCACCATCAACTTCAATTATTAGCTTGATTGACAGTGCTACAAAATCGGGAATAAAATTAGCAATAATATGTTGTCTTCTAAATTTTACATCTAATTTATTACTTTTTATTTGCTCCCATAAAATAATTTCAGCTTCCGTCATATTATCTCTCATGCATTTTCTAACATCCTTTATTAAAGGATAGAAATGAGGATTAGCTGTTTTCCATTCAGGAAAAAATGCTGATTTCTTTACTAAAGAATCGCTTTCCATCTATGTTCGATTTTTTTTTATTTCAATCTTTTGACCCCCAAACCCCCAAATGGGGGCTTCAAGATGCAGTTTCTATTTATTTGAAATAATGGCTTTTGCAATACTTCTAGTTCCACTCTTAAGCCCCCATTTGGGGGTTTGGGGGTCAGAGAGTTCTATTTTCTACTTCGTTCAACTTGTTTTTACAAACTTCCTTTTTTTCTTTTTGATTCCCAAACCCCCAAATGGGGGCTTCAAGATGGCAGTTTCTATTTATTTGAAATAATGACTTTTTGCAATACTTCTAGTTCCACTCTTAAGCCCCCATTTGGGGGTTTGGGGGTCAGAGAGTTCTATTTTCTACTTCGTTCAACTTGTTTTTACAAACTTCCTTTTTTTCTTTTTGAT
>JBBQMQ010000395.1:0-4481 GCA_038329115.1 Bacteroidales bacterium | reverse complement strand
GGATCTGTTCCATAAACTATGGTAACCCCACCCGGGTCGCTAAGTAGTCTTTTTAAGAAATTATTTGATTGGCATTTGGCTATTGTAAATAGTAACAATAGCGGCAGAATGAGTATATATTTCATTTACATTATTATTTAATATGGTCATGATTAATTGACAATTATTTTTTGACTAAATCCATCATCTGATCTCACAAAATAGATTCCTTTGCGAAAACTGTTTAGATTAAACTTGATCATATTCCCTTTAGCTACCTCTTCAATTAGTTTCTGTCCGGTTGAATTATAAATTGCAACTTTAAGATTTGGAGTTGTCAAACTGACCGTCAATTCGCTTCCTGCATTTACAGGATTTGGATAAACTTTTATCGAATTGGAAATTAATTTGGGCGCAGAGAGAGCAAGATTTGCAGATTTAGTCAACAAAACGCTGTCCAGGTAAATTGTCTCGTTCGAAATAGATAACAACCAAGTTATTTGCTGAACAGTTCCTTCAACTATTTGGTCAAACACTACGTTATAAGTAAACCAGGTTGGAATTGTTGATACCTTGTAATGCCATTCAGACCTGCCGCTTATAGCCTCAGCATCAGCACTTGAACCATACCTATTATAATCATGTGGAGGGTCTTCAAAATCAACCACACATGGTGTGTTTTCTGCGTCAGCCCATGATTTAAATTTTAATGTATACGGAACATTGGGCTCACATGACAAATCTTGCTGACGGAACTGGTAATGCCAGTTTAGGCCATCAGGAGCAATCCCTACTTTCATCTCACAGATACCGTCTATAGCTACTGCAGCTACCTGATTAGGTACTGCATCATCGGCCCATCCGCCCCAACCTGCCAAATCGGTGGTAAAATCCCAGTTATAAATGGAATTCATTTTATTAAAAATATCATTTTTGTCGACAACCTGTCCACAAACAATTCTACTACTAAATAGCATAGTAGATAACAAAAAGAAAGCAATAATTTTTTTCATTTTTTTAAGTTTTAAATTAATTTTATTTACATAATACACAATACAAAATCGATTCTACCATTTTGCCAGCTAAGCAAACATTTTGTGTATTCAGCCAACAAAAATTTATATCTAATCTAAATTTTGAAAATAATTAACCAGTGTGATTAATTATGGTAATAAAATCTAAATACAATCCTCTGACTGCTTACAAAAAGCTACTTCAAATTAAGGTGCCTATCCGCAAAATCCATATATCTTTCCCAATCAAAATCGGTTACTTTGTGCTTTCCGGTTCTGATGTGATAACCAACTGTACTCATGATGGCTTCATTGGCTGTTGGTTGCGAAGTGGCTTGTAATCCATCAGTTCCCAAAAATTTATATACTGGTGAAGCATTTAAGACGCCCAGGAATTCACCCTGAGGATCGGCCCATAAGTCATCTTCAGCACTGGCCACATAAACCGGACGAGGCGCTATAAGTGACAAAAGCATGTGTTGGTCGAAAGGCAGGGCAGCCTCGTTATTGTTGTATTTTTTGAAATTACTGCAAAACCAGTGTGGAAATAAATTGTTGATGATAGCCACTGTTTCTCCAAAAGTTCGTTTCGATAATGCCGCTCCTCCACAGCCAGAATTGTTTGAAATAACAATGGCAAAACGTTGATCTTGAGAACCCGCCCAAAGAGCAGCCTTACCCAAGCGCGAATGCCCCATTATTACAACTTTTCTGCAATCGATGTCCTTGTCCTTTTCAAAATAATCCATGGCACGGCTGTAACCCCATGCCCAGGCGCCAATGGCACCCCAACCGCTGGAATCAGGTGTGGCTTGTGTTTTATTATAGAAAAGCGTTTGAATACTATTTTGAGTGCCATTTATATGGTCGGGATATAAATCTCCATAATAAACAGTAGCCAGCCCATATCCACGTTCAAGGATTCGTTTTACTGGCCAGCTTTTTTCGGCTTTCCCACGCGATGCTTTTGTTGCTTGATTTTTGAAATACCCAAATTCCGAGTCGTTCTCTACCCAATTATTGGTTATGGTAATCCCTGAATCGGTATTAATTGTTTGATTGCCTTGAAAATTCAAACTGAAAATTACAGGAACTGGTTTTTGCGAATTATTTGGTAGATAAAGCAGGATATTCATCGAATGACTTTTTCCGCTCCCTTTAAAAATCAATGTAACTTCTTTACGAGTTGCCAGGCCTTCAAGTGCATTTTTATCAACCGAAGTTACTTTAATTGAAACTGGAAGTTTTTGTGATGGCGTTTTGCCATACATTTCATTTTCAAACATCTTTAAGATTTCCCCGTGTCGAATATCCCTCCAGCATTTTTCATCAGTAACAGGGTTTCCATTATTCAAAATCAATGGATTGGGCAATTCATAGGCAGGTACCCCACTTTCATCATAAATCGGTTCTGCTTTTTGGGCAAAAACAATAGAGGATAATAACAGGAAGAACAGTAAAATGGATATAGATGTTCGGTTACGAAAAATCATTGAATTTTGTGTCATATCAGAATTTGAATTTTGTGTTTAAATATTATTATTCCATCGAAAAAACAATTCCCGGCTTGTCCGACATCAGAAATTCCAAACTTCCTCCTGCCATCAATTCCTGATGGGTTATGTAACCTTTGTTATATTCTTTTCCATTCAGAATCACTTTCTGAATGTAAATATTCTGTTTGCTCAAGTTAGTTGCTTTTATGGTGAATATTTTGTTATTCTGAAGATTAGCAATTACTTCAGCAAATTGGGGAGTTCCGAAAACATACCTTCCGTCAGCCGGGTTGACCGGATAAAAACCCAGAGAACTGAAAACATACCAAGCCGACATTTGACCCATATCTTCGTTACCACAAAGCCCATCGGGCTGATTGGAGTACAAAGTCGTCATAATCTGATGAATCCGTTCCTGCGTTTTCCAAGGAGCATCGCCGTAATTAAAAAGATAAGCAACATGATGGCTTGGTTCATTTCCCTGAGCATACTGACCAATCAGTCCACTCACATCGCTTGGTGTATCTTTATCAAGCTTTGAGCTTACAGAAAATAATGAATCTAATTTACTTACAAAACCTGCTTTTCCGCCCATACCATCAATCAATGCCTGAACATCATGCGGAACAAACCAAGTATATTGCCACGAGTTACCTTCAATAAAATCGCTATTGTCATTCACCGCGTTGTAGGGGTCAAAATCACTTCTGAATTTTCCGTTTGAATCTTTCCCGCGCATAAAACCAATGGAAGTATCGAATAGATTTTTAAAGGCCTGTCCGCGTTTTGAGAAGTAATTGTAATCGTCGGTTTTTCCCATTTTCTGCGCCATCATGGCAATACAATAATCGTCGAAAGCATATTCGAGCGTGCGGGCAACCGATTCAGTATGTGCTAAATCGCGAGGAATGTAATTGTACTTTTTCAGATATTGAATATCAAAATCATCTTGCATCGCACTTTTTTTCATGGCTTCAAAGGCCTTTTCTGCATCGAAACCACCAATGCCTTTCAAATAAGCATCAACGATCACCGGGATGGAATGATAACCAATCATGCAGTTGGTTTCGCTGTTGCACAAGGGCCAGATTGGAAGCAAGCCATACTGGTCGTATTGTACCAACATGGAATTAATGATGTCAGTCGTTTTCGATGGAGCAATAATGGTGTACAAAGGATTTGCTGCACGGAAAGTATCCCATAAAGATAATCCGGTCGACATAGTGAATCCATCAGCTTTCTGAATTTTGTGATCAAATCCCATGTAGCGGCCATCAACATCACTACCAGTATACGGAGCGATGCAAGCATGATATATCGAGGTATAAAATATTTCTTTATTGGCCTGATTTTCATCATTTACCTGAAATGTATTCAGCTTTTCATTCCATGTTTTATCCGCATTTTGAACCACTTGATCAAAATCCCAGTTCTGTATTTCAGTATCTACATTTTTAATGGCACCATCCACATCCACTCCTGAGATGCCCACTTTAATAAGCAGTTGATTATTTTTGGCAACATCGAAAACCAGGTTAGTTTTCACATATTGCCCCTGAACACCTTTCACGTTTTCAACGATTTTACCGTCAACCCAAAAGGATGCACTTTTAATGGGTTTCGAAAGCCTTGCTGCAAAAAATACATCATGCCGAACCCAGTATTTCTCGGTTCTAAAGCCCCAACCTCTAGATCGGTGCGAACCAACAATCAACGTATCGTTTATTATTTTGATCGTACCATTCAGGATTGAATCGGTTTTAAAACTATGTGCCATATCAATAATCAGATTGGATTTTTCATCCTTTTCGAAGGTATACCGATGAAAACCTGCACGTTGTGTAGCGGTAAGTTCTGCTTTAATCTGGTAATCGTCCAAAATCACTGAATAGTAGCCAGCCTTAGTCACTTCGTTTTGATGAGAAAAGCGCGAACGGTAACCCAAATCAGGGTTTTCACGCGTTCCGGATTCAAACTGAATGACTCCGGTATT
>JBBQMQ010000394.1:0-4491 GCA_038329115.1 Bacteroidales bacterium | reverse complement strand
GGCACTTCGGTCGGTGTAGGCTATCAAAAATTCATCAAATGCCGGAAGTAAAAACACTGAGATATCGCGTTGAAAATTAATATCGGAATTACGAAAACAATATGTTTTGGCATCAATTGTTTCAAAAATAAAATCTGATTTGATGAATTCCATCGCTTTTCGAGCTTCACCCACCGACAAACCCGACCACCAGACAAAATCCTGTAAAGTGGCCGGACCATGGCTCGTAAAATAACGTTTTGCCAGTTCAGCTAGTGATTCTTCTTTGGACAAATATTTTTTTTCTGGAACTCTTTCTTCAAGTAGTGCATAAGTCAGTTTATTATTTCTGATCGGACCGCTGCACACCAATCCATCCAGTTCCGCATTCATCATAATATGCGAGAGAGCATTATCATTTGTTTTAATGTTTTCAAATTCAAATAGTTGCTTTAATTCTTCTCGATTAACTGAACTGTCTATTAGTAGTTTGGTTTCAATTATCTGATAGCATCTATTTAAGATGTTTTCTGTCAGTCCAAGTTTAAGATCCCTCGATTTCATAGAAGATTTTATACGGGGAGCTGTAAGTTGCAGAATCCAGTAGATATCTTCAGAAGATACAAAGTGCCAGGTTGGCCGCATTAAATGAGTTCTGAGAATTTCACCATTATTATAGGCCGTTTGTATCAGTTTCTCAGTTGAATTCAACACGCGAGTCCCAACGGCCCATTGAGCCATGGAAAAATCCTGAGCCTGCATTGCACCCATGTACGAAACTAGTTCTTTTGCAGTTCTAAGTGTTTTATTTTCAATTTTTTGATTAAAAATCCTGTTGTAGACTATGTCAGTTGCTTTCATCTTCTATTTTGTAAATGAAATGCAAAGATTGCAATTTTTATTAATAATTTTGCATTGATGAACTATTATTATGCTTCGCAAATTATTCAAATATCTGAACTTTATTGAATTTGATAATAATTTTATTAAAAAAAACAGAATAAAATTCGGTTGTAAAAAAAATAATCTATCTTTGAACTGAAATTGAATAACATTTTTAAACAAACAATTAAAGTATACATTATGAAAACACAAGAAGACGATTTATTGGTATATGACGAAGATGAAGCAGTAAAATACATTCTTGATTCATTACCTGCCGATGCTAAAGAGCGCATTGATAATGATAAAGTAGAGTATGTATTGGATGTTGTTTATGATTTCTACGACGAAAATGGTTTAATTGACGAAGATTCGACCGAAGAAGCCAGCATCGACGAAGAAGAAATGTTTAAATATATACTTAAAAACT
The DNA here is from genome assembly GCA_038329115.1 of Bacteroidales bacterium. Taxonomy (GTDB): domain Bacteria; phylum Bacteroidota; class Bacteroidia; order Bacteroidales; family Paludibacteraceae; genus Paludibacter. Next base: position 3,200 of record JBBQMQ010000394.1, on the reverse strand, counting down.
CGAAAAAAGACAAAATGGGTTTGAGTGAGGATGATATTCAACTTATTTTGGATGGTGAGTATGAATATGGCAAATCGCTTGGAATCTATAAAGCCGAAGACGAGGAATAAACATATTCATTTTAAAGCATTTAATTTCATATAAAAGATAAAAAAACACCAAAGCAACTGATTTGTGTCTGGTGTTTTTTTACGTTTGCTTCTCTATAAATATAAAATTTCAATTATCATTTTACAGGAATAAAGCATGTTCAATTTATTATATGGACTTGGTTGGATCGTTTCACTCCTTCCGTTGAGAGTGCTATATCTGTTTTCCGATTTCTTTTATCTGATAATTTATTATCTGGCAGGATATCGGAAAAAAGTTGTAAGAGAGAACCTTGCCAATTCATTTCCCGATAAAACCTTAGCCGAAAGGAAAAGAATTGAACGTAAATTTTATCATCAGTTTTGCGATTTGTTTGTTGAAAGTATGCACATGATGCATATGAGTAATGCTGACATGCTGAAAAGAATGGATTATGTTGGTGTTGAGAGTGTTTGCGAACAAGTTCGGGCCGGCAAAAGTGTGATGATTATGACTGCTCATAATGCTAACTGGGAATGGGGAATTTCATTTCCTTTATTTGTTCCGGCAGAAGTGCCAAGTTATCAGATATATAAACGATTATCCAACGAACGGTTTGATAAGATTATGTATGCCATGCGTTCGAAGTTTGGCGGTGTAAATGTGGAAAGGCGTGAATTGCCCCGTTTTATGGTTCGTATGAAAAATGAACAGAAACCGGGCGTCTTTTGGATGATTTCCGATCAAAATCCATCGTCGCATATTCATTACTGGTCGAAGTTTTTAAATCAAAATACACCCACATTGATAGGAACCGAACAATTAGCACGTAAATTTGATTATCCTGTTTTTTATGCTGAAATAAAACGGGTTAAAAGAGGTTATTACCATTGGGAGCTAATACCTATTTCGCTGGAACCATTGAAAACCGCTGAGTTTGAAATTTCGGAAAAATACATGCAATTGTTGCAAAAAACCATTGAATCACAACCTGAATCCTGGCTTTGGACTCACCGCCGATGGAAACATAAAATGTAAAACCACTCAATTCATAATTACATATTCACAATCAACAGATTAAGTTTATTTTACCAACAATGACCACAGCTATAGTTATTCTGAACTGGAATGGAGAAAAATATTTAGACCAGTTTTTACCAATACTTATTCAAAATACCCAAGGTGCAGACAATGAGATTATTGTTGCCGACAATGCTTCGACTGATGCATCGCTCGAACTGATGAAGGATAAATATCCCGAAATCAGAACAATTGTTTTGGATAAAAACTATGGATTTGCGGATGGTTACAATAAAGCGCTGGCTCAGGTTGAAGCTGATTATTATGTGCTGTTGAATTCGGATGTGGAAGTGACTCCCGGTTGGTTGAATCCAATGATTGAGTTCATGAACGGAAATGAAAATGTAGCTGCCTGTCAACCTAAAATACTGTCATATTATAACCGCACTTATTTTGAACATGCAGGAGCCTGTGGTGGTTTTATTGATCGGTTTGGATTTCCATTTTGTCGTGGACGCATTTTTGGAATTGTAGAAGAGGATAAAGGACAATATGATGAAATTACAGACGTTTTCTGGGCAACCGGAGCGTGTTTAGTAGTTAGATCTTCCATTTATAAAAAAACCGGAGGATTAGATGGCGAGTTTTTTGCCCACATGGAAGAAATAGATTTGTGCTGGCGAATGAAAAGCAGAGGATACCGGGTTGTTTGCATTCCACAAAGCACTGTTTATCACATGGGTGGTGGAACATTAAACATGGAACATCCTCATAAGACATATCTGAACTTTCGGAATAATTTACTGATGCTTTATAAAAATCTGCCCAATAAATTATTGAAAAAAACTATGTTTTGGCGGTCTGTTTTTGATTATTCTGCTGCATTTCAATTATATTTAACCGGAAAGCGGGCCAATGCTCTAAGTGTGTTCAAAGCCCGCGCCGATTTCAAACGCATGCAACCTGATTTTGAAGAAAAGCGTAAAGAAAACATATTATTCGCAACTACCGATAACAAGGATGATATTTTACAAAAAAGCGTTGTACTGGAATATTACCTGAAAGGAAAGAAAACGTATAATTCCCTTATCAGGAAGTCCTGAGAAAGTATCAAAAACTTAATTGATCCATTTCTTTTTCCATGCCGGATATTTTTTAAGTACTTCCTGCGGAGAATAAACATACCAACCGTAACCGGATCTCCGTTCTCGTCCTACTTCCGAAAGTGAATACACAATCTTGCTGTTCCGGTCACAAAAGATAGGCTTATGAGTTTTAAGTTCATAAAAGCGTGCCCAGATTGGTTTTGCTGTTGAATCAACCACCGCAATCCGGTCTGTTTCGGATACGCGATAAGCGGTAACAACGCGGGGAGCAGGAACAGTGATATAAGCTGTATTTTTAATAGCCGATTCCCGAAACCAATTTACAGCATTTTGAATAGCATTTGTTACTTCTTTTTGCGGATGATCAATACTCATTAGAAATAGCACCAGTTCTGAACTTTCTTTGTTACAAATACTTGCAGGTTCAAATTTACGAGCCCATGTCGGCTGTAAAGTTACTTCGTCATATTGCTGACACCAGGCATTGGGAGTTCCATTATCAATTATCTGAGTTTTCAGAATGCATTCAAGCCCTTTATTATAAGCCGTTTTCAACTTAATAAGAAGAGTATTATCCACAAAATTGTATTGAGGTTGACTCTCTAATATATTTTTCAACAATGTCATAATGCCAATCATTGCACCATCGTTATAAGTAATATTACTGCTGTAGTTGCTTTTTTCGATTGGATAATATTGAGGCCAACCTCCGTTTTTGTATTGCGAAATAAGAATAAAATTCAATCCTTTTAAAGCAGCCTGTTTATATTTCTCTTCATTGGTTGCTTTGTAGGCAATGGAAAGCGCTGCAATTTGGGTATAGGTTGTTCCGTTATCAAATGTAGTATTAATCATGTTTTTCGAAGCCAACACACTGTCTTTCTGAGCAGGAGTGAGGATGGCAAAAACATCGTAGTATTTAGGCCAGCCGCCGTTATTTTTCTGAAGCAGCAATATGTTATCAGCAATTTTAGCAATTTCGGTTGATTTATATTGCGGTTTGCC
>JBBQMQ010000393.1:0-4497 GCA_038329115.1 Bacteroidales bacterium | reverse complement strand
TTGCATTTCCAGCATAAGGTTTGAAGGTTGTCATACGAAGTCATGCCTCCTTTCGATAGCGGAATTTTGTGGTCAATTTCTAATAATAAATTTGGCTCATCTTCTAAACCTAAGTTGCAGGAGCAACATTTGTAATTATCTCTTTTTTTGATTTTTTCTCTCAATTGAGAAGTCATTAAGGCTCTTTGACCAGCAATACTTATTGTCCATATAATTACACCATTTAAGTAATTGATTAAATGATTAAGATTTTCAATATTCAGTTTTATATCACATCTTAAAGAACTGTTACCGCCTGCTGAAACATATTGAAAGATGAAAATTGGAATATATGCATCACTAATATCCACTGTTTCAAATCCTAATTTTCTAGTCAATTTTTCTTTACTGAAATGCTGGATCAGAAATGGAATAGATTTAGAAATACTACTTAAAATTGATTCTCTCTCTCTTTTTATTAAATCTTTACCTTGCTTTACAGATGTGAAATCATTTAAGACTTTTTCAAATTTAGAGAGTGACTCTTCATTAATTTCTATATCGAAGTATTTACAGAGGTATTTAATTGGCTGGCTTCTAGCATTGTTACAAACGGTAGCAGAACAATGATGTATTTGATTGCTTTGGATGTGCTTACTCCATTCTCTTCTTTGAAAATTATATACGCTATTATCATTCATTTTTCCTGTACCATAATTGTATGATTCTATGTTTACATATGATCCTTTTAATTCTTCTATATATTGGTTTAATTCATTGCAATTATTTGTGTGTTCGCTAATGCTTTCCTTTATGCGGTTAAATTTTTCGCTTCTGAAATATATTTCAGTATATGCTAAGTAAGCAATAAAAACACCTAAGCCAGAAAGCGTTACTGTAATTATTACATTAATATTATCAGCTATTATCTCAAAGACACCAGATAATATTTTGTATACAATAAACATTGCTATTGCTAATAGTATTATTATTAAACCCCCTTGATCTTTTTTAGACATGTGCTCTGGTTTGATTCTAGTTTCGGGACTTTTCTGTTATTAGAAATAGCACAATGATGTATAAAGTTTCGTTCATTTCGCCTGTCATTTATAATTAGTCCTACTCATGAGGCTTTTCGGTGTCGCCCCGTTTTTTGAATGGTTTCTGGCTACAATTTTTATTTTGGTCTCTTGATGGACAATCGAGTATAATTGTCAAAACGTGTCAAACCGAATTGTTGCTTGTTATCGTGTCTGTCCGCTGTGCCGTTTTTTAACCTTGCCCATAACGTAGGAAGCTACACGCAGGGGCGGATTGCGGGTGATTTCCTGTCAAGCCGATAAACAGTTTGAGCGGAAAGATGCCCACCGAAAACCACTGCTGCCGCACTTGACGGGTAGCTGAAGTTATGGGCTCGGTGTTCTTGTCATACGGTACATTTACTTAATTCTTCAAAAGCCAACCATGTCGCCTCATTTTGTTCTAACCAGTTTTTCATTATTTCTGTCACAATAATCCAACCTCTATTTTCTGCACGCATAATGTCTGTTGGTGTGTTTCCTATGATAAAGGATGAGTTGTCTTGAACTTTGCCGTTCCTAATGAGCAAAACTTCCCAAACGTTTTCCATCTTGTCTGCCAGGTCTCTCGAATGTGGAATTTCCAAAATATAGCCTTCCGGTTCACCACCGCCTGGATAAAATTGAGGGTCGTCAGCTTGCAAGTTCCAATTTGTCCAGTCAACGAGAGAAATGTGTCTTTTAATAACTTTTTTAAAGTCTAAACCATGAATGCCAGAGTTTTGAAGTTCGTTTTTAAAAGAGTCCGTGACAATTAAGTCAGAGATTCCCGAAATAATGATATTCGGTTGAAAAGGTCCAGTCCTTTCCAATTGCAAAAGTCCATCTTGCCTGTCAAGGTGAGTTGTCATTCCTGTCAACAAAATGTCGCCATAGTCTCCCCAGTTTAATTCTCTATTTTTTAGCCTGTAATATCTCATTTTGTCTGTCTCCTTACACTTGCCCATAACGTAGGAAGCTACACGCAGGGGCGGACTGCGGGCGATTTCCTGTCAAGCCGATAAGCTGCCCGAGCGGAAAGATGCCCACCGAAAACCACTGCTGCCGCACTTGACGGGTAGCTGAAGTTACCAGCTGGCTTTCTGTTTGTTTTTTTTCCATTTTACTTTCGATTCGGTAATCATATAATAAGCATCGTCAATAACAAATTTACCAAAGAGAAGATATTTACGATGATATTCAGTAAACTTTGATGGTCTTGAATCGACTAAAACATTGCTCTGAACTTTTCCATTTCTGAACTCATATAGTTTCTCATCTTTATAAAATAATTTGTCTGGTCTCGGTAAATCTATTGTGCTGTCATAATGAAAATCTGCATCAATCTCTTTATTGCAACAAGTATCACGCATGTCAGTCAAATACTGAAATATAATAGTGTCATTGTGCATCTCATATTGACCACAAGCAATGTCATGTAACAAGCATACTGCATATCTGTATCTAAAGGTTGAATCTGAATTAAAGATAATATAGGTAGATTCATTTAGACGATCATTGATATATTTCCCAGTCGGTCCACCTTGTCCATAAGTGAAAGATGCAATTAATAAAATAAATATGGTTTGTCCAATTCTCATAATATCAAGTAGTACTGTCTTTTTAAGCTTGCAGGTAACTGAAGTTACCAGCTGGCTTTTATTTATATACTTATCATTCATGTATATTTTCGCTCAGATTCAGTCAAATTGGTCTTTAACGAATGACGTAAAATTTCATAATTTTTCGCGTCGCTCATGTCTGAAATTACAATTTTTTTTCCGTGTACTTTTAATAATAAATTTCGTTGAAATATTCTTGTTGTTTGAATTTCCTCCCATTGTTCTATTTCCTTAAAATAGATGTTTTTCTGTCCAAAAAAGATATTCTTCATTGTCAAGGATTCTGTGTCAACTTTAATGCGATTTAACCATTTTAAATAAGTATAGAGAAAATAAAACCAAAATGGGAGTCCAAATCCTAAATACAAAAGTTCCGTATCTCCTTGAATATATCCAAGTCTCATAATGAAAACTGTAAAAAGTATCATGGAAACTAAAAAGCATATTATAAAAGTCAGTCTAACCATTTTATATATCATTGTCAATGTCGCATGAAGCCAAATTAAGCTTGCTGGTAACGTAGGAAGCTACACGCAGGGGCGGACTGCGGGCAATTTCCTGTCAAGCCGAAATGCTGCCCGAGCGGAAAGTTGCCCACCGAAAGCCACTGCTGCCGCACTTGACGGGTAGCTGAAGTTATGGGCTGGCGTTCTTTCAGTCCTCATTTTATTGTCGGTAAATTGTAGTCAAATCCAGCCATTGATTCTGCTAAAAGTCTTGGTGTCATTTCGTGATTATTTACATTGTCAAGATTTGCACCCGATTCAATAAACAAAGTAATAATTTTATAGTCTCCTTTAGAATTAAAAATTGCGTCCATTAGTGGAGTATTTCCGTTACTGTCCTTTAATTCAAGGTCTGCTTTATTCTTTATTAATATTTCTGCTGTGTCAAAGTGTTGTCCTTTTACTGCAAAATGCAATGCAGAAAAACCGTTCCTGTCTTGATGATTTATGTTTGCACCGTTGTCAATAAGCCATTTTAAAAGGTCCGTATTATTGTAACACGATGTCCAAATTAATGATGTCCTTTTATAACCGTCCAATGCGTCAATGCCAACTTCTGATAAAATGATTTTTACTTTTTCGTTGTTACCGTCACGGATGTCAAACGAAAGGTTGTCCACTCGTGGGTCTGATTTATTTAGTCTGCCTGGTCTTGCCATTTTTAATGTCGTTTGTTTGTAGCATTGTCGATCTGATACGCTTGCCCATAACGTAGGAAGCTACACGCAGGGGCGGATTGCGGGCGATTTCCTGTCAAGCCGATAAGCCGACCGAGCGGAAAGATGCACACCGAAAACCACTGCTGCCGCACTTGACGGGTAGCTGAAGTTATGTGTAGGCTTTGGTTATTCATTTTTACTATTTCTTATTTTGTATAAATAACTTTTTTTGCTGATTTTGTTTTACCCACGGTGCACGATATAATATATATACCTTTAGGTAAAAGGTTGTTATTGTCGTCGGTTGCATCCCAAAGATAGCGGTACTGATTTCCTGTATTGTTTTTGGCGATTAGAACTTTAACTCGTTTTGCGCTGGAATTGTAGATTTCAAGAATCGGTTTCAACTTCTGATTTTCAACGTCCACGGTCAGGTTAAGCTGATCAGCAAATGGGTTGGGATAACCTGTAATCGTAAAGCCCTTACCAAATTCAATGTCCTTTACACCCACATGTCTTTGTTTGGCGTCTCGTTTGTAATAGATGTTAAACCCGGAATCCATCTTTTGCATCCATACATAATCAATGTAATCGGAATTAAAATTTTTATACGCTAAAGTCGGATTTAACGGATTACTCGTAATTGTATCAAGAATTGTACTCCAATCCTGAT
>JBBQMQ010000392.1:0-4502 GCA_038329115.1 Bacteroidales bacterium | reverse complement strand
TCTTATCAGAAGTGGTAATACATTGATAAATGAAATCACCCAAAGTAAGTTGAAAATTTTTCCTAACCCTGCATCAGATTATGTAACAATAAACATGGACAACATGGACAATACAGGTTTGCAAATAAATATATATAATGTCATGGGTTTATTGGTAAAATCAGAAATATTTGAACAAAATCAACATCAAATAAATATTGGAAATTTAAACAACAATATTTATTTGATAGAAATTAAATTAAAAGACCAAACCATAAGACAAAAACTAATAATTCAAAAACCAATTTGACATCACATACGCTGGCGCGGATTTGCAAATCGGCGCCAGCAATTTTTAAGAATATTGAACCATTAAAAGACACAAGCTATAAGTGACATTAATAATCCGGGCAACCTTATATTGTCTTAATATTTTGACAGTGAAGTGGAACCCCACTTGGTCGTAGTGAAATAAAGGAAATAGGGTTCGCTATAAAGTCTCAATTGCATCACATGGGAATAGAATTGAATTTGCCACACGATACAATCGTGCGGCAGCAGAGGGCTATGCCGAGTATCCGTATACATACTCTACGTCAAACTGGAGTTAGTCAGAATAGTAAAAAAAGGAGACATACATAATCGATATTTATTTATACCGAAATGAAAAAAACAATTATATTTATCACATTAATTTTAAGCTGCATTCAACTATCGATAGCGCAAAAGATAAATCTTACGTATAAAATCAAGACGAACGATTCCTTATATGTCTTTGATGATAATGCTTTATCAGATAAGGATATTGAAACGAATTTCCATACGATTTTTCCGAAAAATATTCAAAATAAAAATATAATTTCAATTGAAGATAATATTAATAGAAGATTCGAGAAAACCGAAATCAATCATATTTCTTATTATCCAAAACTATTGAATGACGGTTATTTTCATTTATATGAGCTTGAAGTAAATAATAAATCGATTTACCTTATTTATTCGAAGAATGACACACTGATTTTAGAAAAAAAAGATTCTATATCAGATCATATGATTATACATGACAAAAAATACAATAACAAATTAGTAATTCTATCGAAGGATTATCCTGACTTATGGGAAAAAGCAAGTAAGGTTAACTTTAGGAAAGAAGAATTGTCAAACTTTATTTCTAATTTAAACCTCAAATATTCCAGTAACAATACTATAAAACGTCACGAAAACAGCAGATTTGATTATTTAAATCTTTCCTTAAAAGGCTTCGTTCAAAAAAATAAAACGGATGTAATGATTGATATACTAATGTCTCATTATTTTATAAATTTATCACCTAATGTCTCATTAAGATATGGTATGAGGTCAAATTATATACAACAAACAGAATTTTTTCCAGAGTTATCCTCAGGATGGTATATGAGAGGATCTGATGGTATAAGAACCGAGATATTTATATACAGAGACCACTATGAAACAATGACTGGTAAGAGTCTTGAAATTCCTGTATCAGTAAATTTTGAAATTACAAACTCAAAATTCACACCTTACTTTTATGCTGGAATATCTCCTGCATTATATTTCAGAAAAATTAGTAGAACAGATTCAAATGAAATAGACAATATTAGTGCAATCGCTTTAAATGCTTTTGCAGCTGCAGGTTTAAAGCTAAAACTGACAAATAGTTTTAACATCCTCTCTGAATACAAATTTGACATCTATAAAGGATTAAATTTTGAAGTTGGAATTGAGTATTGTTTCAAATTACATTAATTCTACTTTACTAAAATAAAAAATAATAATTCTATAATAACCCCCAAATGGGGGCTTAAGAGTGGAATTAGAATGTGATTTTTACAATTAAAATTCAGGCAAGCTGCGTCTTCAAGCCCTCATTTGGGGGTTTGGGGGTCGAAATTTTAAATTGAATGACCATTTGTAGTGAGAGACAAAATTGTACCCTCCGCCCAGGTTACAAACCGGTCGCAGCGTGCGATGAAAGATGATATAAAACTAAAAACCAAATAATGAAAAATCTAAAAACATTTCTAATAATAGTGATTTTTATAAGTTCTTTTTTTTCAGCGACTGCACAACCTGGTTACAAAGGGAAATGCAGTTTGATGCTGGATTTAGTTGGAAACAGTGGCTTCTATAGCTTAAATGGTGAAGTGGAACTGAAAAATTTCGGAAATTACAAATTAAATGCGCGGGTTGGAGTAGGTTATTTGCCAATAAACGGAACCGAATCTGTTAGTGTTCCTGTGGGAATAAACATACTGTCAGGAAGTAAAAGCCATCATTTGGAGCTTGGATTAGGTGCGTCGTATATTAAAGGACTTTGTTTTCTTCATGCTCAACTTGGCACAGTGGACAAATGGTATGCAAATGAAGGTATTTATTTTGTTCCATCCATTGGATACCGGTTCGATAAATTAACCGGGGGTCTGATACTAAAAGTTAATTATTCGCCTTTGATAAGTTTATTCGACACCTTTAATAAAGAGAAATTTGTGAATGAAGTCGTTCCTGTGCTTCCCGGAAACATGACTAAGATGGAATACTGGAATATGGCTTCAAATGGTATGGGTTATCCTCAAGCACTGACACGACCGGGGAACTTCGGAGTTTCAATCGGATACAGATTTTGAATAACAATCTAACTCCGGTTTACTGTAGCTAATTGAAATATGAAAAGAGTTATTGCATTCACAATGCTGTCGATGTCCTGTGTGTTAAAAACAGATTGGGTAGAATTGAATTTGCTACACGATGCAATCCACCACAGCAGAGAAAATGTTTAATATACGATAAGAATTTGTAATATAAAGATTTTTGTTTTAAGTTTTTCATACATTTGTATCGACAAAGAAAAAATAAAACAATAAATTATGAAATCAACTCTCACTCAACTCGTTTCTGAAGGAAAAACGCTTGTATCCGATGGCGCATGGGGTACGTTTTTGCAAGCAAAAGGACTTCGTGCTGGCGAATGTCCTGAATTATGGAACCTTGACCATCCGGATGCTGTACTGGATATTGCCAAGAGTTATATAGATGCAGGAGCAGACACCATTGAAACAAATAGCTTTGGAGGAAACAGTTTTAAACTTAAGGGCTTTGGACTCCACGATAAAGTATATGAGATCAATAGAAAAGCAGCTGAAATTTCACGTCAGGCAGCAGGTGAAGATAAATATGTGTTGGGTTCAATAGGACCAACTGGAAAAATACTGATAATGGGCGATGTAACTGAAATGGAATTATATAATGCATTTAAAGAACAAGCCATTGCATTGTACCAAGGTGGAGCAGATGCGTTGATAATTGAAACTATGACTGCACTGGATGAAGCTGAAATTGCAGTACGTGCCTGCTGCGAGAATACACCGTGTGAAGTGATTTGTACCATGACTTTCGATTATTTGGCGTCGGGCGAATATCGTACCATGATGGGTGTTTCGCCTACCGAAATGGTAGAAGTGTTGAAACCTGCCGGAGCCCATATTTTGGGCGCCAATTGCAGTAATGGCATAGAGGGTATGATTCAGATTACAAAAGAAATTAGGTCAGTAGATAAGGAAATCCCTGTATTAATTCATGCTAATGCAGGTTTGCCTGTTTTGCAGGGAGCCTGTACGGTTTTCCCCGAATCGCCCGAGATGATGGCACAATTTGGTACACAGTTGGTGCAAGCAGGTGCTAATATTATAGGTGGTTGCTGTGGAACAACTCCTGCACACATACTTCGGTTGGTAGAGGCATTAAAATAAGTTAATTTTTTTAATTACCTCAATCGTTCCAACCTTGCCGCGTCGAGTCTGAGCAGGATAAAAAGCAAAATGGTGAAACCCCAAAGCGAGGAGCCACCGTAGCTGAAAAACGGCAGCGGAATGCCTATTACGGGCATAATACCAAGCACCATGCCGATATTGATAGTGAGGTGGAAGAAGAAAATACTGGCTACACAATACGCATAAACGCGGGAGAATGTTTCGCGCTGTCGTTCGGCAATGCGAAGCAACCGCATAAGCAGAAGCCAATAAATAAATAACACGAGCGTGGAACCCCAGAAACCATGTTCTTCGCCTACGGTGCAGAAAATAAAATCGGTATCCTGTTCGGGTACGTATTTAAGTTTGGTTTGCGTACCGTTAAGAAAACCCTTCCCCCAAAAGCCACCCGAGCCAATAGCAATTTTGGATTGATTTACATTGTAACCAGCACCCAACGGAGCATCTTCCATATTGAGCAGCACTTTGATACGAACTTGCTGGTGTGGTTCGAGCACTTTTTCAAACAAATAATCGGCCGAAAAGCAGAATAACACCGAACCGATGGATAAGATAATAACGAACCAGTACTTTTTGAAACGGTTTATCATTTCAATAAACAACCAGTAAATGCACGAAGCCACCACTGTAAGAATAGCCACATAATTGTAATTAATCCGAAACCAAATATTCAGTATATTCGATCCGATTGCCACAATCAATATGCCAAGCAGCAAAATAACGGCTTCCTTCCGG
>JBBQMQ010000391.1:0-4520 GCA_038329115.1 Bacteroidales bacterium | reverse complement strand
AAAACGATAAAGTGTATTTTCAAAAAAATAAAGATATTCTATTGCAAAGAAAGTACGAAGAAATAAAGATGCAGTGTGAAAACATTAAATAATGAATATGTTTAACTCGTTTTAACCCGAAAAATGAAAGGTCATTCCGTTGGAAACGAGAACTGTATAGAATTTGCACTTATTGAAACATACGGAAACATACAGAAATATACAGAAACATACATTAACCAGGAAACCAAACTAATGTAAACATCGCCTAGCCACTAATACATAGAGCTACGTGCGGTCGGCACGACCCTGTCCCAGAGAATAAGTTCTTTAGATGATTAAATAATGGCATTGCGGAACTTTGCACATTTAAAGAAGAGAGCATATCCGAGGGGTCGGGGTACGCTACAGAGAACGGAGATAAAATTGAAAATCAAAATTCAGAATTGAAAATAGAGACATATATTATGAAACATTCAATCAGAACCTTACAACTCTCGTCAGCATTAGTACTACTTGCAGGAGCATTACCTGTTTCAGCGGCTAAAAAGGCAGCTCCAAAGGTAGAGCAACCCAACATGCTTTGGCTAGTTTGTGAAGACATCAGCCCGTTGTTGTCTTTTTATGGAGACCCTACTGCTCACACGCCAAATCTCGATAAACTGGCAAAAGAAAGTATGATTTTCGACAATTGTTATACTACTGTCGGGGTTAGTGGGCCAAGCAGATCGTGCATCATCACAGGCATGTACCCCACATCTATCGGCACCATGCACATGCGTACCGGACATGACATTAATAGCTTAGGACAGCGTAAATACGACACAAAAAGTATTTGCAATGATTTAGCAGGTAACCCCATCAGAGAATATTCTGCAGTAATTCCCGATTACGTAAAATGCTTCACAGAATATCTTCGTATAGCAGGTTATTATTGTGTAAACAACGACAAAACGGATTACCAGTTTGCCCCACCCGTTACGGCATGGAATGTAAATAACCCAAAAGCAAGTTGGGAAAATTGTCCTGCTAGCAAACCATTTTTTGGTGTATATGAATTTGGAATTACCCATGAATCAAAAGTATGGGTCAATAAGAAACTTCCTCAAACCGTTTCCACCCAAAAAGTTCCTTTGCCGCCCTATTTTCCTGAAGACTCCATTGTCAGACAAGATGTTGCACGCGTTTATTCAAATATAGAAATATTGGACAAACAGATTGGCGAAGCCATTCAGAAATTAAAAGATGCCGGGCTTTACGATAAAACGATTATCATGTTTTGCAGTGACAATGGTGGACCGCTTCCGCATGGGAAAAGAGAGGTATACGATTCGGGGTTGAAATTGCCATTTATTATGCGTTTCCCACATGCAGCTCATGCCGGAAGAGTTAATCAAATGATTTCTTTTGTTGATTTGGCTCCAACAGCTTTATCATTAGCCGGTATCAAACCGCCAAAATATATGCAAGGTCAGGCATTTCTTGGTAACTATCAATCAGCCCCACGAAAATACATTTTTGGTTCGAGTGACCGCTTTGATGATACAATTGACAGAATAAGGATTGTGCGGGATCAGCGTTATTTATTTGTAAAAAACTATTATCCACAACTGCCAAAATATATGGATAATTCATATCGAAAAAATGCTGATATGATGAGGCAAATGTTGCTATTGAGTGATCAAGGCAAATTAACAACACCGGTTGCGCTTTGGTTTAGAAAAACAAAAACAAAGGAAGAGTTTTACGACTGCCAAACCGATCCGTTCAACATGAATAATTTGATTGAAAAACCTGAATTTGTCGGTAAAATAGCTGAAATGCGTTTGGCGTTAGACAAATGGGAAACAGAAGTGGGTGATTTAGGTGCAGTACCAGAAGGAAAAATGATAGCACAAATGTGGCCGAACAATACACAACCTACAACTTCAAATCCTTCTCTTTCAATTGAGAATAAGATAGTCAAACTTTCAGATACAACAAAAGGTGCATCCATTGGGTATATGCTTTCGGACACAAAAATTAAACCAACTATTTACAATGAATGGCAACTTTATTATGAGCCGGTTAAGGTTGGAAGTGCAAAATATCTGTATATAATTGCCAATCGGATTGGATTCAAGGAAAGTGAAATTATAGAAAAAGAGCTGTAAGAGAAAATGAGTATTGCTCAAATCGGAACTCCGAGATTAGCAAATTACTGAATAACAATAAATTTAGTCTGATTTACTTCAAAGTGGGTTAAATCCCCTTTTCTCATTAGTGTATAATTTGAGGTTTGCTGTTCGGCGAAGTGTCTTTCTCTTAACTAGTTTAGAAGGAAGTCTATAGAATTCCATATTCAATATTAATTTGGAAAGCAGATATTTCCTTTTAGCTTCGCCTAAGCGGGACTCTTCGCCAAACATCGGGTTGATTAAGTTATACGCTACAGGGAGCTGAGAACCAATAATACAAAAATTGAAAGACTAATTGTACTATAATTCTTATTTTGCAAATATCTTAAAATTTGAACTGTTTCACACTTACTAAGTTACTAAAAGAGATGAATAAGAACATATGTTTTGCTATTTTAATTCTGTTTGTTATTATTTTCAATGGAAATGGACAAGTTCTAAAGCATCCGGGATTGATCAATAGCTCAGCCGAGTTGGATTTTATTAGAACCAAAATTCTTGCCGGTGAGCAACCTTGGAAAAAAGCCTACGATGCTTTAATTTTGAATGCACCACTTACGTATAATCCTAAATTTTATGCTAATCTCTCAGCATCTGCAAACCAACAAGATAGTATGACAGTAAGTTGTTCAACAGCTTATGCTTATGCATTTCTTTGGTATGTTAATAGGAACCAACGATATGCCGATAAAGCCATTTCGATATTAAATGGGTGGTCGATATTTAGAACACACCCGAATGCATTATATTTATCGTGGGCTGTCCCACATTTAATGAATGCTGCGGAGATAATGCAATATACACCTGGTTCGGGATGGAAACAAGCAGATATTGACATATTCACACAGACCGTTAGAAATTACATGCTTCCAATAAATAAGAAAAGTTTCAATACAGCTAACATATTGATGACAAGTATTGAGTCGCACATGTCAATGGCTATTTATTTGGATGATAAAACGGAGTTCAATTTAGCACTTACCCGTTGGAGAAAATATGTTCCAACAGTGATTTATTTAACAACCGATGGTACAGCCAAAGTCACAATTTGCGAAGATGGAAGAACTGTTAATACATGGACATCATGGTCAAATAATGGTCCATATGCAAATGGATTGATATGTGAAACTTGTCGCGACTTGAACCACACTAAAATGAGTATGAATGCTATGGCTTCGTGTGGCGAAATGGCATGGAAACAAGGAATTGATTTGTTCTCGGAAGAATTAATCCGATACTCAACTACATTTGAAGTTCATGCTGGTTGGATGGATGGCACAACTCCAATCCCTGCCGATGTTTGTCCTTTAAATAGTAATGGAGGCATCATTTGTGATGGAACAAGTAGTTCTGGACAAGCACCTTGCAATATTGGCGTTTTTGAAATTATGGTAAATCATCTTTGCAATCGTTTAGGTCAAAATCTTCCTAACCTAAAGAAAATGACTTACGATCATCGTGGAGGTGCTTCAACAACAACACGTGGCAATAAAAATGAAACTTTAACAAATGCTGATATTCCTTATGGTATGTCAATTCTTCAAGATAAAATTATAATAAATGAAGATACAGGTATATATTCGTTTGATAATACAAATATCGGAAATATTACTCCTGTTACTTTTACAATTAAAAATAATGGAATTGAAGTATTATCGAGCAATGCTCTAACTATAACCGGAACAAATGCTGATCAATTTTCGGTTTCAAATATTTCAATGAATTCAATACCTGGATTATCGTCATCTGCAACCTTTACTATTACATTTGTGCCAACTTCAGTTGGAAATAAAGTCGCATCGATTACTGTTAATACTCCCTTAAATAAGCCATATACATTTCAAATTACAGGCAACAGTACACCAAAACCAACTGTTGTTGAAACTAATTTAAGAATCGTTCCATTTATAACTATATCGTCAAATCCGTCAAATGATATAGTGAAAATTGCAATTGCTGGATTTGAAAGTCCTAAAATTCAACTAATTGACATTTATGGAAATGTTGTTTTCCAGTCTTTAATTCTAAAATCGGATCAACTTTCATTGAACATTAGTACAATTGGTTGCAGAGGGATTTACTTTGTCGTTGTGACAGGTTCAAACACGTCAAAAACCGAGAAAATGATTATCAAATAAACTAAATAATTAACTTCACTCAAAATTTTAAAATTATGAAACTCCATTATTTAACAATATCTATTTTACTTCTGTTTTTTATCAATTCATTTGGTAAAAGCAAATAAAACATCGATTTAAGTCACACAAAACAAAACAGTAATTATCGAATTGGTAATATATTTTCCTTTGTACCATTTGGTTTAGAATTTGTTGTAAACGACGAGGTCGGATTAGTAATTAATTT
>JBBQMQ010000390.1:0-4526 GCA_038329115.1 Bacteroidales bacterium | reverse complement strand
GTAGTGACAGGTTGGTACTGGGAATCCACCAGTTGGTTCTGGCATACGAACTGGCTTATCTTTGAGATATGGCTGCTTGTATTCATAATGTTGTTTATGGTTGTAGTATCATTCTTTACTAAAAAACCAACCGCTAAACAGATTGAGTTTATCACTTTCACAGGTGACTACAAGGCGCTTATCAAACAGAGTTGGAACAAGTGGGATGTTATCGCCTCTCTCGGTGTAGTGGTTCTGTGTGCTTTGTTCTACTGGTATTTCTGGTAATTATTTCATTTTTAAATTATAACTTTGTCGAAACTTTGGTTTTGACAAAGTTTTTTTATTTTTCGACTTCCTACCTCTATAAACAAATTTATCGTTTCTGATGAAGCAAACTTCTAACTATTATAGTTCTCAGGACTCCTTTTTAGTCGCCGTCGATTGTATTATTCTTGGCTTTAAAGACAATGAAATAAGCTTATTGGTTCATCATCGGGCTATGGATCCTGAAAAAGGCGGACTTTCGCTTATGGGTGGATTTGTCAAGGAAAATGAATCGGTCAACCAATCGGCCAGTAGTGTCTTATCAAATCTTACAGGTTTGGAAAATATTTTCATGGAACATGTAGGCATTTATGGAGAAATTAATCGTGACCCTGGAGCCCGGGTTGTTTCGTGTGCATTTTATGCATTGATAGATATTAGTGCTCATGATGAGTCTCTTTTAGTTCAAAATAATGCATTTTGGGTAAATATAAATAAATCATCTGAATTAATTTTTGACCATCCTCAAATGGTTGAAGATGCTTTGAAAATTCTCAGGAATAAGGCGGCTGTTCAACCCATAGGTTTCAACTTGATGCCGGATAAATTTACACTCCCTCAATTACAAATGTTTTACGAAGCTATTTATGACCAACCCTTAGATAAACGAAATTTTCGAAAGAAAATGCAAAGTATGGATTTTCTTGTAAAATTGAAAGAAGTTGATAAATCGAGTTCAAAAAAGGGAGCTTTTTACTATAGGTTTAAATAAATTTTTATTATTGGGGTAAACTCGTCGCAGGGGATGAAAGCATCTGCTGGAAATGCGTTGAAAAATGGCTTTGGTAAAACGGAATGAATGGAGTTTGCGGAATGGAAATGAGTATTTACTTATGCCGAGCGGTGCTGAGGTGGTTGAAATGAAAGAGGCGGATTGAAGTGTAAGGTCGTGAAGCTTGCGAAACCCTGAAACGGAATAAGCCGATTGAATGAATCGACCGCAAGCATTAGAAAATAAATACGATTGCTTTCTTTGCTTGCAACATATAAAGGGTGGCGTGGAAATCTTGAGGATTTTGTCCAGTTAAATTAGCTGTATTGAAAAAAAACTACCATTGGTCAGCATGGATTTATAGCATAGGTGACGAGAAAGCGTAATGGCACAAGGCGTTGAAGAATGAAATGGAGTAAATTGGCTGCTTTTTGTGTGTGGAAAGGTGCAACGCTTTGCAGGAACTGCAACGTATTGCAACTGTGGGTGGATTAAAGTAGCCGTGTAACGGAATGGAATGATGTTGGGTTGATTATTGTGCCATTTAGTGACGAGTTACTTATGCTGCGGGGTGCTGAGGTTGGTGAAATGAATGCAACGAATAAAGTGTAGGGAATTGGAGTGAATAAGCAAAGCGAAATAAACGAAGTACCCGAAACGTTTTGAGAGAAATGAATAAACCTACCGCAAGTACATGTAATAAACACTATATTTTATTTGACTGTACCATGAATGGGTGGGACATTGTTCCTATTTATTTGGGGTTAACTCGTCGCAAGCAATGAAAACAACCATTGGAAAGCGTCGGAAAGTGGCATAGGTAACGACTGACAGAACGTAGCCTGTGGAGTGACAGAATGGAGTTTCTTATGCAGAGCGGTGCTGAGGTGGATGAAATGAATAAGGCGGATTGAAGTGTAAGGTCGTGGAGCTTGCGAAACCATGAAACGGAATAAGCCGATTGAATGAATCGACCGCAAGCATATGAAAATAAACTCGGTTGTTTTTTTATTTGCAACAGATGAAGGGTGGTGGGAAAATCATGAGGATTTTGTCCAGTTAAACATATAGTGAAAAATCTACATTGGTAAGCGTGGATTTAGAGCATAGGTAACGAGAAAGCGGAATGGCTCTAGGCGTTGAAGAATGAAATGGAGTAAATTGGCTGCTTTTTTGTGTGTGGAATGGAGCAACGCTTTGCAGGAACTGCAACGTATTGCAACTGTGGATGGATTAAAGCAGCCGTGTAGCGAAATGGAATGATGTTGGGTTGATTTTGTGCCATGGAGTGACGAGTTACTTATGCTGTGGGGTGCTGAGGTTGGTGAAATGAATTCAACGAATAAAGTGTAAGGAATCGGAGTGAATATGCAAAGCGAAATAAACGAAGTCCCTGAAACGTAATGAGAGTAGAGAATGAATCGACCGCAAGCACATGTAATGTGTCTTAAAATGATGTTTCATATTGCTATAATCAGCTTAAAACTGACTAATACAATATGAAACATCAATTAAAACTGTTACTCAAAAAGTATAATGTTTTTTAAACAGATATGTATATGGAACTAATTAAAGATTATCATATCGACCAATTGTAAAAAATAATCAGTTGACCAAATATTCAGTTGTTCCGGATCTTTAAGAAAAGGTTTCACATCGGCTTTTACCATTTCCATGTTTGTGTTGACAATTTTTTCCTTGAGCTGATTTTTGAATGATTCATGTGACATTTCTATATCCTGTGATTCAAATTGTCTGGTTCGTTCACAGAAATGAGCAAAGTCCAACCCAACATTGTTTTTGATATACCACTCAAAATCATACCAAACACGTCCTTTTACTCTTTTGTTCCATTTTCGGTAAAGCAAAGCATGCATTTTGCCGGCATATAAACTTGGCATGGTGTAACAGCGGGTCATAAAAGAATAAGGCAATATGAGTAACTTCGACTCAGTAGAAAATCCCAGAGGTGGATTTATATCCAACTCTATTTTTATTTTCACACTACGCTCTGTTCTAAATTGCAAATTATAAATGGCAGTATCGTCTTTTAAAAATGCAGATTCAATATTGGATTGATTCTTTTTTTCCTTCTTATTGATAACGACCTCTCTACCAAGTGCAGCAAATTCATTAATTATTGGTATAAAATAGTCCTCCAACATAAATTCTTTGTTTGGTTGCAATAACGAGAAATCCATATCTTCCGAAAATCGTTGCAATTGATGAAAAATACGAAGACATGTACCACCATAAAATGCAGCATGTTCAAAGAATCCACTTCTATAAAGTCCTGCCAGTGCGATTTGTTGCATCACTTCATGCAATGCGTTAGAATAATCATTGTTTGTTTTTATCTCATAGCGAGATAGCATTGTGTCAAATATGTTCATGGTTGCAATAATTTATATAGTAACGTGAGTTCTATTTTTTTCTTGCTTACGGCAATACATTCTTTGATGATTTCTACATTGTATTGGTCTATTGCAGATAAATCGATTCGCATATCCTCTTCAAGATACAGCTGCAAGGCTTTGATTGATTGCAATCTTAATCCGGCTGTTTGCACAATCATATCGCAAATGGCCTTCTCAGGGGTAGCAATAAGGTAAGCATATTTATCTTTTACAATTTCTTGTCGTATACCGATCGAAAAATACTCTTTGGATATACCTGTATACTCAAAGTTTCCTAGCGGCGTTGAAAAATTCCGGCTGCGCTTGATAGTCATGGAACTAACGGTATGAACTCTTTCCGGTATTAGTTTATAATATGAAAGTGCTGTTTGAAGAGATACATAAGATGGTCCATAAAGATGATTTGCAATTAATTCCTTTGATAAAGGTTGATTTTGTAAGTTGGGTGCTACAACAAAAAGCCCTCGCTTTAAACGAATCAGGAAATCTGATTGCTCAAACGAAGCTATCTTATCTTTAGGAGACTTGTAATTATAAAGTGCTCCGGTCAATGTTTGTGTGTCAAAAGGAATAATTCCAAATTGTTTTAGGATATCCGTATTTGCCATTTTAGTCGATTTTAAATATATACGGCACAAATATAGTGAATATTGCATAGATAATCGAATTAATTCCGATTATCTGTGCAAAAATTGCTTTATATTAGAAATAGGCTAGGTAAATTTCTGTTTTGACGAATAATTCACTTAGAGATAAAAATATTTTTGCTATTAGGTCATTTGTTATCATAATTTTAAATTGAATACTCTATACTTAAATTTCATAAAAGCAGTCACTGTATGTGAAACACACCGCCTTTTTGAATTTAACTTATTAAACTTTGAGACTTGTGATATAGAATATGATTCGTTAAAAATCGTTACTTATATCAATATAATCTGCATTAATTGTAAGGTTACAAATTCACTGTCCAGCCAACCTAAGCCAATCCTAGCCAACTGACGACAGCCCTATCAAAACATGATAATTGTTTGATTTACAAACATAACTTTGCCGGCGAATGAAGTATTCACCTAAAAAATAAAAGTTAT
>JBBQMQ010000389.1:0-4526 GCA_038329115.1 Bacteroidales bacterium | reverse complement strand
CTTATCGGTTTGTTGCCGCATCAATGGGCACATTTAGCGTCAGGTTCACCTGTTCCTGATAAATACAGTTATGCTACTGTTCGAGGCGAAATGAAAACAATGGCGGGCAACAGTTTCAGTGTGGAAAATACGTTTCATGGTGTTTTACCCACTTTACCTTATGTTGATAATTACAGTGCCGGATTTTCGCCCAACACATTGAATGCAAAAATTGCAGAACTTGAAAACAACACGTTGGCAACCTGGACCGATTCGTACAACGAAGGTCAGGTATTTCATCAATTGATGCAAACGGCACGTATTGCCAACGAAATGGGAAACATCGCCTCGCGCGACAAGATATTAAATACACTTAAAACCCGTTTGGAAAATTGGTTTAAAGCCGAAAACGGAGAAGTCGCATTTTTGTTTTATTACAATGCAACATGGAGTTCTGCTATTGGTTATCCTGCCGGTTACGGTCAGGACAATGGATTGAATGACAAACAATTCCATTGGGGATATTTTATCCAGCTAGCAGCATTTATCGAACAATTCAATCCGGGTTGGGCTGCTCAATGGGGCGGAATGGTCAACATGCTTGTTCGCGATGCCGCAGCTTACGACCGCACCGACACCATGTTTCCATATTTACGCAATTTCAGTCCGTATGCCGGTCATAGCTGGGTCGATGGTTTTGCCAACAATCCACAGGGAAATAATCAGGAATCGAGTTCTGAAAGTATGTTGTTCAATGCCTCGTTAATAGAATGGGGACAAGTTTCGAATAACAAGGCCATTCGTGATTTGGGAATTTACCTATATACTACCGAGCAAACAGGTATTGAAGAATATTACATGGACACGCATCACCGCAATTTCCCGGCAACACAAACCAAAAGCCTTGTGTCGCGTGTGTGGGGAAACAGCTACGATAATCAAACTTTCTGGACAGCTGATATTGCCGCATCGTACGGTATTGAAATGTATCCGATTCATGGCGGCTCACTTTATTTAGGTCAGGATACCGTATATGCAAAAAAACTCTGGAGCGAAATTGCAGCTAATACAGGCATTCTGAGTAATCAGGCCAATCCAAATCTTTGGCACGACATTATGTGGGAATATCTGGCCTATACCAATCCTGCAAAAGCCATTGAAATGTATGATTCATATCCAAATCGCTCAATAAAATTTGGTATTTCTGATGCACAAACCTATCATTTTTTACATGCAATGAATGCGTTGGGACGAATTGATGCGGGTATTACTGCCAATTATCCGATTGCAGCAGCTTTCCGAATGGGAAATCAGATTAATTACGTGGCCCAGAACTTTGGTACTTCGCCGCTCACCGTTACATTTTCAGATGGTTATCAGTTAGTTGTTCCTGCCAGAAAATTAGCTACGAGCCGCGATGGAAGTTATACCGGAGTGATTAGTTCTTCATTTGCTCAGGCTTATGTGGGTGGAAGTGTGAAACTGAATGTTGCAGTTTCGGGCGGTACGCCGGCCAAAGTTGAATTTATGGACGGAAACGTATTATTAGGAAGTGTTACAACTGCACCATATACTTTCACTGCTACTAATTTACAGATTGGGACACATAGTTTTTATGCCCGGTTATTTGATGGTGTGAAGTTCAGTGTTACAAATACTGCTCAGGTGTTGGTAGGAAATCAATTGCCGTATGGTGGAACAGCATGGGCTATTCCGGGAGTAATTGAAGCCGGAAAATACGATGTGTTTGAAGGAGGAAAAGGCCAGAACATTTCTTATATGGACGTCACTTCAGCAAATGTGGGTGATTTCAGGTTGGATGAATCGGTGGATGCTTCGACGGATGGTATCGAAGGTGCTACTGTCAATAATATTGCGTCCGGCGAATGGATGGAATATACGGTGAATGTGGCGCAAGCTGGTTTATATTCATTCGATTTCCGTTATGCTTCAGGTAATTCAGCCGGTGGTGGCCCATTCCATTTAGAAATGGATGGACAAACCGTGTCAGCTAATATCCTCGTTCCTTCAACTTCAACGACAGCATGGAATATTTGGGCAACAAAGACTGTTGCCGACATTCCAATGACAGCAGGCCAACATGTATTAAAAATTGCATTTACATCCGGTGAATTTAATCTAGGAAAAATGACTTTTGCAAAAACGGGAGATTTCGCATACAGCTTCCCTACTGCGAATGCAGGAATCGATGTAAAAGTTGTTTTACCGGCAACAACTGCTTCACTTGATGCTTCGGCAAGTACTGAATCGGGAACTAAAACGTTGACTTACAAATGGGAACAAATTTATGGCCCGACAGTCGCAATTATTTCTGATAATACAGCTCAAAAACCGAATGTCAGCGGCTTGGCAGAAGGAATGTACAGATTTAAACTGACAGTTACCAATCCTGATTCACGTTCGGCGATTGATGAAGTAATGGTGATGGTGACATCTACCGTTAATGTGATTCCTGTTGTTAATATCACTACTCCACTTACAAATTCTACCTATACCGAAGGAAAACCCGTAACAATTTCGGCCAACGCCAGCGATTTTGATGGAACGATTCAGAAAGTAGAATTTTATCAGGGAACAACATTGTTGCAAAGTGTAACTGCAGCCCCATACACCATTCAGTGGACTCCGACAGTTAATAATTACGTGCTTACAGCTAAAGCAACTGATAACCAGGGAGCATTAGGAACTTCGGCACCGGTAAATGTAACGATTTCGCCGTTAATGATGTGTTCTGAAACTTCAACACTGGCCTCTCAGGGTTCATTCGCATTGGGTTATAAATATACCTTTGAAACCATTGGAACAACCGTGTATATAACTTTTGAATTACTGGATGATAAGACAGGTGTAGTTGCTTATTTGTTTAAACAAACACCTTTCGCTGAGACTGCAATGACCAATGTTCCGGGAACAAAAATATTCACGGCTATGCTTGGTGGTCTCACTTCCGGCTCTACGATTAGTTATGCTTGTAAATTTGCTTTTGGAGGTGGAATGTCAGTAACAAAATACTGGAATTATGTGGTTGGATCAAGTTGTGGTACTGTAATTAATGATACCCAAGCACCTACAAACTTTACTGCTACAAAAGGGAATGTTGGTTCTACAAGCGTTGAATTATTGTTGAATGCTACCGACAATTCAGGTTCGGTAAGTTATACAATTACGTATGGCACAACAACCCTCAACACAACCGGAACTTCAGCGGTTCAAAAATCATATATTGTTTCCGGCTTAACACCCGAAACGGCATATAATTTCTCTGTTGTAGCAAAGGATGCTTCGGGAAATGCAGCAGCCAATAATCCGATTGCAGTTGCAGCAACAACAACCAAAGCAAGTGTTTTTGCCGGAGCTCCAACTCCTACAATGCCTGCAGCTAATGTTATTGGTATTTATAGCGATCCTTATATCTGCGTGGCTTCAAGTTTTGATTTGTGGTATGCTACTGCAATTTCCGAAATAACAACCGGAGCAGATAAAGCCAAGTTGGTGAATAGTACTTCTGCAAATGCTGCATTTGGAACACCAAATTTTGCACCTGTTGTTAATTTGACTTCAACAGCCATGGAGAAAATGCATGTGGATATTTATCCGACTGCTGCAACCACCTTGAGTTTAGGAGTTGTAACGGCTGCTGGGGAATGTAAATTGCCTTTAACGGTGATCCAGGGACAATGGAACAGTATTGATTTGTCATTAACCACACTGAAAGCGAATAATCCATCCGCTGATTTTACGCAGGTGAAACAAGTAGGTTTTTGGCTTGTAAATGGTACCTTCTACATGGATAATTTATTGTTCTACAAAGGTACTTATGATGCTATTTCATCAGTTTCAGATATTGCCGTTGAAACAAGTGTTTCGGTTTATCCAAATCCGGTGCAAGACAAACTACGTATTAAATCCGAACAAGTAATCAAACAAATCATTGTTCGCAATTTAGTAGGTCAAACAGTCAGAGTTGTTGATGTAAACAATGTTGAAACAACGCTGGATATGAGTCAGATCACTGCCGGTAACTATTTCGTTACCTTGAAATTGGCCGACGGTAGGTATGCAACTAAAAAAATCGTGAAACTTTAAATTATTTCAAACTTGCGGAGAATTTCTTCGCAAGTTTATTTTTTTTTAAACATAAGTAACAAAGATTTATTATTGATATATTCGTTAATTACTTTTATTACCTTCTTTATTTCGACCCCCAAACCCCCAAATGGGGACTTAAGAGTGGAATTTAGAAGTGATTTAGATATTCAGAATTTTAATAGACTGCGTCTTAAAGCCCCCATTTGGGGGTTTAGGGGTCAGATGCAAAACATATCATTAAATACTATTTATTACTTATATTTATAGTAGAGTTTATATAAGATACAATACTAATCTAGGGTCTGCTGAAAAACTCAGGCAGCAATTTGATTTAGATTTCGATATTTTGGATTAAATAAATAACGATAGTGAATATCGCAGACAAAAAGACCAACTATACTTTTCGGCAAGCGTGCTGAAAAACTTTCTAAGTATTT
>JBBQMQ010000388.1:0-4526 GCA_038329115.1 Bacteroidales bacterium | reverse complement strand
AATATGCTTCTGTAGTTTTAGAGAAAAGTGAATTGTGCGATTCGTCCCATTCAACTCCGGCGCTCATGGTTAGCAAATCCTTTATTGTCAGTGTTTTTCCTTCGAAAGAAGTCCATTCTGGCAGAAAATCGCTGACTGGCTGGTCAACACTTTTAATGGAACCATCTTTAATAGCGCAACCAACTAACAACGAAATGATGCTTTTAGACATTGAAAACGAATTGCTCAAACTAATGGGAGTATAGTTTTTCCAGTATTGTTCGAAAATAATCTTATTGTGTTGAATAACCACAAACGCAACGGTATGATAGTTGGAAAAATCAGACTCAAATTCCGGAGCAATAACTCTGTCAGTTACATTTTCAGCAAAATCCCATGGTTGCGGATCGCCGGCAGCTACATTCCTATTTTCAAAAATTGTATATTGGTCAATCTTGGGCATTAAATGAATTAAAGCCCTGCTAACATAATAATTGGAGGGAAGAAGCAAAAAAAAGGCAACTCCAACGATGATTAACAGCAAGAAATAGAGGAAAAACTTTTTTATTGATAATTTCTTTGAAGATTTCATAACTAATTTAATCTAAGTTATTTTATCCTGTTTTGCAGCTTTCGGAAAACAGTAGTTTCTCGGATGAAGTTGTGCAGAATTGGTTATCACTACATGAAAAGAAAAACTAACATTTTATATTCAGTTCATTGAGAACCACACGAATTTTTTCGTACGTTTTAATGGTATTGGGAACCAATGGTAAACGTAACTTATTTTCAATCATTCCCATTACAGCCAGCATACTTTTAACACCGGCTGGATTGCCTTCCACAAAAAGTAATTGAATCAAATCGGTGAAATGATAATGAATTTTACGGGCACTTTCGTAATCGCCCTGAAGCGCTAACCTGACCATGCGGCTGAATTCGCGTGGGAAAGCATTGCCAATAACAGAAATAACTCCGACTGCTCCCAATGTGATAAGTGGAAACGTAATCCCATCATCGCCTGAAATAACCATAAAGTCGGCAGGTTTGTTTTTAATAATTTCATCAATTTGAGCAAAATTGCCTGAAGCTTCTTTTACTGCACAAATGTTTGAAAATTCTTTTGCCAAACGCAATGTGGTTTCTGAGGACATGTTTACACCGGTTCGCCCGGGAACATTATAAAGCACCACGGGCAGCAGCGAAGCTTTGGCAATGGCAGCATAATGCTGATAAAGACCTTCCTGCGATGGTTTATTGTAATACGGAGTAACCGAGAGAATTGCATCGATTCCCGTAAAGTCTGAAGTGATGAGTTTCTCTACAACGGCTTTCGTGTTGTTTCCGCCAACGCCCAACACAATTGGTAATCGTTTGGCAACAGTTTGAACCACAAAACGGGTTACATCTTCTTTCTCCTGCTCGGTTAGAGTGGGAGTTTCGGCTGTTGTGCCGCAAACCACCAGATAGTCAGTTCCGTTTTTAATCTGATGCTCAACCACTCGCGCCAAAGCGTCGAAATCTATCGACTCATCTGTTTTAAAGGGTGTAATCAGCGCTACACCCATTCCTGTCAGTTTATTATTGATCATTGCTGAAAATATACAATTTGTTTGCAAAAGTACTCTTTTAATCGTTTGATTGTATGCTTTTGAGATAAAAAATTATCTGATTGAAAAGGTATAACTCATCAACCGGACTTTCATCAGTTTCAGGTAGAACTTCAATATCATTCACATCCACTATAAAATCGTAAATTGGCAAATCTGTATTACGGATGCCGGTTTTACATGCGGCGTTTGCATACAAAGCAATATATTGAAGCGTGAGAATGGGATGTAAAGACAAATCAATCACTAAATCAAATTCCTGGTTTTTCAATTCATTGATATACGATTCGAGTGGTTTTTCAGAAAAATCAGTTTGCTTATGATGCAGAATCCTGAAATCGGGCAAAATGGAAGTTCCAACCTCTTTTTTGTCGATAAAGCCCCATGCACACACTCTTTTGCCATCTTGCTGGAGCGAATAAATCATTTTGCGGATATGCGGATTTTTTTCCGAAAACTCACTTTCGAACAGAAGCAACACTGTTTTAGCCTGGTTGTAACTGACAAAACGTCGTTCACGATCGGTAGTGCTTAAGTATTTCTCAGCACGTTTATGAAACAAATAGTTATTTAATTTCTTCATTTTCATTTACTTTCATTTTAAAACAGCAAACCCTGTTGGTTTTCAATGACAGGTGTTTCATTCTGTATCATTGATAAAAAAGTATTTTCGTCAAGCAGTTTCACACCTAGTTTTTCGGCTAGTTTCAGTTTCTCAGGTCCCATATTTTTTCCTGCCAGAATGTAAGAAGTTTTGGCTGAAACACTTCCAACGTTTTTTCCTCCGTTTGATTCTATAAGGCTTTTGTATTCGTCGCGAGAATGCAGCGAAAACGTACCGCTTATAACGAATGTCAAACCGGATAATTTCGTTCCTCGCGCCTGCAATTTCTCATCGGTAAGGCTCATTTGAAGACCGAATGATTTCAGTTGATTCACTGTTTCCAAATTGGCAGAATCAGTAAAATACTGAACCACGCTTTGGGCAATACGTTCGCCTATTTCATCCACGGCAACCAACTCTTCCACCGATGCAAGTTCCAATGCTTCAATATTTTTGAATGCATAAGCCAGTTTCTTAGCAATTGTTTCGCCCACAAACCGGATGCCGAGTGCAAACAAAACCCGTTCGAACGGAACTTCTTTCGACTTTTCGGCACCATATTTTATATTGTATGCCGATTTTGTGCCCAAGCGTTCTAACCTGATTAAATCAGGAATTTTCAAGGTGTAAATTTCAGCAATATTGTGTAATAAATCGTTTTGATACAACAAGTTGATGGTTTCACTTCCCAACCCGTCAATATTCATGGCTTTACGGCTCACAAAATGTTCCATTTTGCCTTTAATCTGCGGTGGACATGCATTTTCGTTGGGACAATAATGAGCAGCTTCCCCTTCAAAACGCACCAAAGCGGCACCACATTCAGGACAATTCTTGATGAACTGCACTTTATCCCCGATAAGAATGCGTGCATCCTTATCCACGGCTGTAATTTTGGGAATGATTTCGCCGCCTTTTTCCACAAAAACCATATCGCCTATATGCAAATCGAGCGATTCGATAATGTCAGCATTGTGAAGCGAAGCACGTTTTACAGTAGTTCCCGAGAGTTGCACCGGATCTAGATTTGCAACGGGTGTAATTGCTCCGGTACGTCCAACCTGATACGAAACCGAATTGAGACGTGTCACAGCTTTTTCGGCCTGAAACTTATAGGCAATGGCCCAGCGAGGTGATTTGGCTGTGAAACCAAGGTTTTTCTGTTGATTGAGCGAGTTTACTTTGATAACAATCCCATCGGTTGCTACCGGAAGATTTTTTCGTTCAGCATCCCAGAAGTTTATGAATGCCGACACTTCTTCGAGCGATTTACACACTTTGGTGGCGTCGGATATTTTAAAACCCCAAGATCGGGCGGCGGTTAAGTTCCCCGAATGCAAGTCAGATGGCAGCACATTACCAAGCAGGTAGTAGAAATAGGCATCGAGTTTGCGCGAAGCCACCATTTTGGAATTCTGAAGCTTCAATGTGCCCGAAGCCGCATTGCGTGGGTTGGCAAAAAGTTGTTCCTCCTGTTCTTCGCGCTCTCGGTTGAGCTCATCGAACACGAACCATGGCATCAGAATTTCGCCCCGGATTTCGAAAGATGGCGGATAATTGCCGTGCAACCTCAACGGAATGCTGCGAATGGTTTTCACGTTGGCTGTGACATCATCGCCTTTTTCACCATCGCCACGGGTGACGGCACGCACTAATGTGCCATCTTCGTATGTAAGTGAAATGGAAGTTCCATCGTATTTCAGTTCGCACACCAGTTCGAAATCCTCGTTAAGACCTTTTCGTACCCGTTCGTAGAAATCCTGCACTTCGGTTTCGGAATAGGTATTGCCCAACGAAAGCATAGGATAAGTGTGTGACACTTGTTCAAATCCACTGACAATATCGCTTCCTACACGTTGAGTGGGAGAATTGTAATCTAAAAATTCCGGGTGGGACACTTCGAGTTCCTGTAATCGGCGGAGCTTTGTATCGAATTCAAAGTCGGAGATGACAGGAGCTGACAGCACATAATAATTGTAATTGTGCTGTTCAAGTTCGCGACGAAGCGATTCTATCTCATCTTTGATTATCATCCGGTTATGTTTTTTGCGCTGACAAGAGCGGGTAATAAAACACCAAAAATTATGGAGTTGTTGCAAAGATAAGAAAAATGAAAGTTTTATGCTAGCGAATAGCCAATTTTAGTGAAAAATTTACGGTGATTTATAGGTATGATGGAAATATAGGCAGAATTATGTTAATACAAAAAATATTTTTATCTTTGGAGAGATATTTTAAGTCACTACTGACCGACAAACATTTTAAAAAAAAATAGGGCAAACGCCTAAACATTCACCCTACTGTTGTATATTTGAGTTACGAAACTTAAAACA